>QQUG01000047.1 GCA_008501705.1 Flavobacterium sp. | reverse complement strand
ATATTACGATCAGAAAAAGTATCATTATAGCGATCACAATCAATCGAGTATATGGGAAATCATATCTACGTTCGCCTTCAAATTCGCCGGAAAGCATTTCGATCATCACATTTGTGGCACTATCCAGGCCGGTGTAGTAATTCCCTTGTTTAAATTCCGGGATCATTTGGTTATTGATGATACGTTCGGCCATGCGATCTGTGATGCGGTACTCTATTCCGTAACCGGTGTTGATGTCGACGGTGCGATCGTCTTTAGCCAGGAGGATTAAAATACCATTGTCGGTCTCGGCCTGCCCAATACCCCACTTTTGTCCCCATTTAGCGCCAAGAAATGAAATATCCTCGCCTTTAGTAGTACTGATAATCACCACGACGATCTGTGTGGAGGTGGTGTCGGCATAATTGACGAGTTTGGTCTTCAGTGAATTATGCTGACTTTCAGTAAGGAGATCGATATAATCGTACACAGCTGTTTGTTCAGATTTCGAGGGAACATCAGGGATATCGAACTGAGAAACGGCAGTTTCAGAAACAAAAAGAACTGAGAGATAAAATAAGTATTGACAATATTTCTTTATGAATTTCAGCATTTAGCCAACCGAAATTTTATCCGGTAATTCATTCTTGTCGTTACCGCCGTGTGGAAAATACATTTTTAATTGTTCCCCGGCTCGTAGTATACCATCCACCAGGCCTTGTTTCACATTCCCGGATCTAAACTGCTTAATAATTACGTCCTTAGTGGACTCCCAAAAGTTAGGTGGTACAACATCATTTATGCCTTTGTCGCCCATAATTACGAGCGTTCGATCTTCAACAGCGACATAAATAAGTACACCATTGCTCAATTTTGTGTTGTCCATATGAAGGAAATCGAATACTTCGGCAGCTCTCTCAAAAGTATCAATTTCTGAATGTGCCTCCAGGTGCACCCGGATTTCACCGGAAGTATTCTTTTCGGCGGTTCGGATAGCTTCTATCACTGCTGCTTCTTCCTCAACACTGAGGAAATCTTCTAATTTAGACATCTAATTTGCTGATTAAAATTCTACAACCGGAGCCTCATCGGCTCCTGCCTTCGCTTCAAAGTATGCATGCTCATCAAATCCCAGCATACCTGCAAATATGGAGGCCGGAAATTTCTTGATGCGGGTGTTATATGGACGGGCCATTTCATTATATCGATTTCGTTCCACATTGATCCTGTTTTCGGTACGTTCGAGCTCGTTGATCAATTCTTTGAAATTCTCATTGGCTTTTAGATCCGGATAGCGTTCAAAAACTGCCAGTAGTCGCGCAAGGGCAGAGGTTAAACCGCTCTGTACCTCTTGAAATTGTTGCAATTGCTCCGGGGTGATATTAGAGGGGTCGATGGTCACCGACGTAGCCTTACTTCGGGCTTCGGTCACTTTTATAAGCGTTTCCTGCTCGAATTCGGCATAGCCCTTGGCGGTGTTCACGATATTGGGAATTAGGTCGGCACGCCTCTGGTACGAACTTTCCACATTACCCCATTGAGCCGATACACCTTCGTTTAATTCGACAAGGGAGTTATTGAGATTCATTAGGTAGAAACCCCCAATAGCGAGGAGCCCCACAATAACAATTACAGGTATCCATTTTTTCATGTTTTTCCGGGTTTAGAGTTGGTCTTTTATTTTAAGCAGCTCGGCTTTAACAGACTCTAATTTACGAATTATCCCAAAGTTGTCTAAGGATTTTTTTCGGTTTTCTTTAAGGTGGATCTTTGCGCCTTCAAGGGTAAAGCCACGTTCTTTTACCAGGTGATAGATAAGCTCGAGGTTTTTTATATCCTCCTGAGTGAACTTTCGGTTTCCCTTGGCATTTTTTTTCGGCTGCAGCACATCGAACTCCTTTTCCCAGAATCGCAATAGCGAAGTATTAACATCGAATGCCCTGGCGACCTCGCCAATTCCGTAATAGCGTTTTTCGGGCAGTTCTACATGCATTAGTCCAGAGATTGATTTTCCTGTTGGGCATTTTGCAACATGATCGCAAATTCTTCAGGAGTTAGGTTGCCGTAATAGAAATTGATCGGATTTATTCGTTCGTGATCTTTAAAGATCTCGTAATGTAAATGGGGTGCTTCACTTCGTCCTGTACTTCCCACAAAACCAATTAAGTCACCGCGTTTTACTCGCTGTCCTTTACGTACGTTGTAATCGAATAGATGGGCGTAGAGACTCTCATAGCCGTATCCATGATCAATACGGATGTGTTTACCATAACCTGTCGCGTTATTGTCTGCTCTACTCACGATTCCATCACCCGAAGCATATACCGGAGTTCCACGTCTGGCGGTAAAATCCATTCCCCAGTGAAATTTACGGGCTTTTGTAAAAGGGTCGGTTCGATAACCAAAACCGGAGGCCACCCTGGTTAGATCTTCATTCTTAACAGGCTGAATAGCCGGGATTGCCGCTAATAATTCTTCTTTTTCTTCAGCCATTTTTGCAACCTCGTCCAGGGATCGCGACTGAACAACGATCTGCTTAGTGAGTACATCCAGTCTTTTGCTGGTTGCAATAATGAGTTTAGAATTGTCGAACCCTTCCAAGTCCTTATACCGGTTAATACCACCAAAACCTGCTTTGCGCTGTTCTTCCGGAATGGGATTGGCCTCGAAATAAACCCTATATAGATTGTTGTCGCGTTCGGCAATTTGTCCTAAGACAAGTTCGGCATGCTCCATTTTCTTATTCAATAACTCATACTGAAGGTTCATGTTAGCCAATTCGCGCTTTAGTTCCTTCTCTTTAGGAGTCTCTACATATGGTAAATTGATATAAATGAGCAGTAACAGAAAGCCACTTAAGAACATCCCCAGAATACTGAGCAGTAAAATACCCAGTTTACGCCCTTTTTTACTTTCTATTTTTCGATAGGACAGAGTTTCACTATCGTAGTAATATTTAACCTTAGACATACGTTAAAAAAACTTATTTTTGCTCGTTGAAGGGTAGTGCTAACTTTTACCTAACGTTTTGCAAATATAGAAATTGTTTTGCTGATAGAAATAATCTACTACCACAGCCAAAATTACATCGCATGAAATCCAGTGAGATCCGTTCTAAATTTTTAGACTTTTTCCAATCTAAATCGCATGAGATCGTTCCTTCTGCACCTATGGTGATCAAGGACGACCCAACACTGATGTTTACCAATGCGGGTATGAATCAATTTAAGGAATATTTTCTGGGTAACAGTACACCCAAAAGTGATCGTATTGCTGATACCCAAAAATGCCTTCGGGTGAGTGGAAAACACAACGATCTGGAAGAGGTTGGGATGGACACCTATCATCATACGATGTTCGAGATGTTAGGGAACTGGAGCTTCGGAAATTATTTTAAGAAAGAAGCCATAAGCTGGGCCTGGGAACTGCTCACCGAGGTATTAGGCATTGATAAGGACAAATTATATGTCACTATTTTCGAAGGAGACGAAGCCGAAGGTCTGGAACGGGACCAGGAAGCTTTCGGTCATTGGAAACAACTCATAGCCGAAGACAGGATATTGAACGGTTCCAAGCACGATAATTTTTGGGAAATGGGAGATCAGGGTCCCTGTGGCCCATGTAGTGAGATCCATGTGGATATCCGCTCGGCAGAAGACCGGGCCAAAGTTCCGGGAGCAGATCTGGTAAACAAAGATCATCCCCAGGTGGTTGAGATCTGGAATCTGGTGTTTATGCAATTCAATAGAAAGGCAGACGGGAGCCTGGAAAAGTTACCAGCCAGGCATGTGGATACAGGGATGGGGTTTGAACGACTCTGTATGGTCCTTCAGGAAAAGCAAAGCAATTACGATACCGATGTCTTTACGCCACTTATCAGGGAGATAGAGGCTGTCACCAAAACCCACTATGGCAAAGATGAAAAAACCGATATCGCGATCCGTGTTATTGCAGATCATGTAAGGGCCGTGGCGTTTTCTATTGCCGACGGGCAACTTCCTTCCAATACCGGAGCCGGATATGTGATTAGGCGAATCCTTCGTAGAGCGATCCGCTATGGATTTACCTTTCTTGATAAGAAAGAACCTTTTATTTTCAGATTAACAGATACGCTGGTGAAGCAAATGGGAACTGCCTTCCCCGAATTGACTTCAGAAAAAAACCTTATTACCAATGTTATCAGGGAGGAGGAACAATCCTTTTTAAGGACGCTCGATCAGGGATTGGTCTTACTGGAAAATATGATCACTTCTGCTAAAAGCAAGGAAATTTCGGGTAAAAAGGTATTCGAACTTTACGATACCTATGGATTTCCGAAGGACCTTACCGGACTTATCCTGAGAGAAAGGGGTTATAGCTATAACGAATCCGAGTTTGACAGTGAGCTTCAGAAACAAAAAGAAAGATCCCGTGCAGCAGGGAAAATAGAAACCGGAGACTGGAATGTGCTTGCCGATGATTCTGAAGAGGAATTTATTGGTTACGATGCTCTCGAGGCTAATGTGAAGATCACACGCTACCGAAAGGTTGAAAGTAAAAAAGAAGGCGAACTGTATCAGCTGGTATTTAACTTAACACCCTTTTATCCCGAAGGTGGGGGGCAGGTAGGAGATAAAGGATATCTGGAAGCTGCCAACGGCGAAGTCACCTATGTGGTGGACACAAAAAAGGAAAATAACCTTATTATTCATTTTGTAAAGCACCTGCCACGGAATCCCGATGGGAATTTCAAGGCGGTGGTAGACGCAAAGCAACGCGCCAGGACTGCAGCGAATCATTCGGCAACACACCTACTTCATCAGGCGTTGCGGAACATACTGGGTCCTCATGTTGCCCAAAAAGGATCTATGGTGCACAGCCGTTATCTTAGGTTCGACTTTTCTCATTTTAGTAAGGTGACCGATGAAGAACTTCGCCAGGTTGAAGACTTTGTAAATGCCCGCATTCGGGAGAGTATTGCCCTGGTAGAGAGACGCAATATACCCTACAAGCAAGCCATCGATGAAGGCGCTTTGGCCCTTTTTGGTGAAAAATACGGGGACACCGTTCGTGCCATCAAGTTTGGAAACTCCATGGAACTCTGTGGCGGAACCCATGTTACTAATACCAGTGATGTTTGGCACTTTATTATTACTTCTGAAAGTGCCGTTGCCTCGGGTATACGGAGAATAGAAGCGATCACGGGGGATGCGGCCAAGACGTATTTTGTGGAAAGGAGTGATGCTTTTAAGAAGGTTCAGAAAGTTTTGAACAACAGTAAAGATCCGGTAAGCGCCATCGAAAAGATACAGGAAGAGAACACTGCGCTTCAGAAACAAATTCAGCAATTACAAAAAGACAAGGCTAAGGGACTAAAAGGTAATTTAAAGAACGAGTTAGAGGAAATTAACGGAGTACAGTTCCTTGCGAAAGAGGTGTCGCTGGATGCTGCCGGTATGAAAGATCTTGCCTTCGAATTGGGCGCTGAGGTAGAAAACCTGTTCCTGCTTTTTGGTTCGAACCACGAAGATAAAGCCTTGCTCACCTGTTATATTTCTAAAGACATTGTGGCCGCAAAAAACCTTAACGCGGGTGCTATTGTTAGGGAGCTAGGAAAGCACATCCAGGGCGGTGGTGGTGGTCAACCGTTCTTCGCTACGGCCGGAGGTAAGAATCCGCAAGGGATCAAGGCCGCACTCGAAGCTGCCAGAGCCTATCTCTCCTAGGTATGAAACTTCAAACTACCATACCGTTAACTCCTGCCGAAGACCAGATCGATTATAATTCGAAGGTGCTTTTGCTGGGTTCATGTTTTACCGAACACATAGGAGATAAACTGGAGTATTATAAGTTTGATAATTGTCTGAATCCCTTCGGAATTATTTTTCACCCTAAGGCCATGGAACGGTTGGTTGAACGAGCCGTGTTAAACCAACCATTCAATGAAAACGACATCTTCGAATTGAACGGGCGCTGGCATTGCCTGGAAGTCCACTCGCTGGTTTCGGGCGCCGAAAAATCCACCTATCTTAACTTGCTAAACGAAAGGCTCACCAACTTAGGTGAATATCTTACTGCCGCTACTCACATTATATTAACCTTCGGAAGCGCCTGGGGCTATCGATATAAGCCTTACGGCGCCATCGTGGCCAATTGCCATAAGATCCCGCAAAACCAATTTACCAAAGAAATTAGTTCGGTAGAAGAAGTCGTTAAAATAGTTGATCGTATAACCGAGTTGATCACTATTCAGAATAAAAAAGTTCAATTGATTTTCACTGTATCGCCGGTACGGCACCTGAAGGATGGGTTTGTGGAAAATATGCGCAGCAAGGCACATCTACTGGCCGGGATTCACAGATCTTCTGAATCGCATCCCGCAAATAGGTACTTCCCTTCTTATGAGGTCATGATGGACGAATTACGTGACTACAGGTTTTACACCGAAGACATGCTACATCCTAATAAGACGGCTGTGGAGATCATTTGGAATAGTTTTTCGGAAGTGTGGATCGATCCGTCTACTGCATCGCTTCAAAAGGAGATCGCCTCCATCCGATCGGCTATGGCACATAAGCCTTTCAATCCGGAGAGTCCGTCCCACTACGAGTTTCAGGAGAAACTTCAGGAGAAGATAAGGGAACTTCAGCAAAAACTTCCACACCTAAAATTCTAATTATAGGTCATTTGCCCTATTGAGTGATGTTGGGTTATAAGGCATCTTTGCCTTATTCAATTAACTAAAACCCAACAATTATGAAAACTCTAAAAAGATCTCTTTTATACGCGGTACTGTGTCTTGGACTGGTAGTAAGTAGCTGTAGTAAAGACGACGACAACGCAAACAACAACCAAGGTGACAATGGTGGAGGTGAACTGTTCTCGGCCATGGTGGACGGCAGTGGTTTTACAGCCTCTACAGATCCGGCTACTTTAATAGGCGCCACTAAATCTACTGCAAATGGCATGACCACGGTGACTGCCCAGGGAAGCACCAACAATGGTGATTTCATCAATTTTAATATTATCGAGTATAATGGTCCGGGGACCTATCAAACAGGAAACAATCTTACTAATCCCAATTTTATTCAATATGGAGAATTGGTAGGGCAAACCGCCAATGTGTGGGCCTCCAATCTTGCGACCTCTGCCGCAGGTATAGGGCCGGGAGAAATTGTTATTACCGTTGACGCCGATGGAAAACTGGAAGGAACCTTCAGCTTTGAAGGATATAATCCACAGGATATGACCTCTAAGATGATCACCCAGGGAGAATTTAAAGTATCGATAGACTAAATAGCTGAAAACATAAAGAAAATCTCAGTGTTGAGGTTTTTACGTGGAACCGGGAGTACTTCTTTTGTATGTGCTTCCGGTTTTTTTGTGTATAAAGCGCTGCCCCAGAACAGAATAGGGCATTTGCCGTATTGAATTCGGCTTTATAATAAATCAACTTTGACTTGTAAACTAAACACCACGATTATGAAAACTTCAATTATGATTAAAACTTTAACCGGATTTGTGTTCTTATTTAGCACAATTATTTCGGCGCAAAGGGCAGAAACCCCGGATTACCGTTACGATGTAGGTGGAAAGATAAACGAGATGACACTTACACAAGGGGGTACTATGGTAGTTGCTACCAATGATGGCCTGGTAGGTATCAAACCCGGAGTGAACGAACTGTTATTTAATTTTCAGGACTACGGAAGGGTAAAACCGGAAGAACTTTTCTTCGTGCCGAACGCGCCCTATCTGGTGGTGGGGCAAACTGGATTTGGAGCCATGACCACCAAGAAAGCAGTAATCGATTTTATGTCCGGAAAAAAGCTATTCAGCACCGAAGATAATGGCTGGAAGCTGGTTTGGACCTGCGATGTTATGATGCCTCAGAACAAACTTGTAGTGAGCGGACAGCGGAAGGCGGCAGAGAAGTATGCAAATGCCGTAGCTATATACGACCTGAATACAGGTGAGCAGGAACATTACTTCACCATGAAAGGATCTGAAACCGTTTCGGGAAGACCTTTACTATTAAAAGACGGGCTTATTTTGCCAACTACCAAAACTTTGAAAAAGGTAAATATGGGTAGTGGCAATATCGATTGGTCGATAAAAGCAGACGATATAAAATGGATGGTAGCAGATGAAACCGAGAAAGAGATCTATGGTTTCGAGGTATCGGCAAACGGTTCGAATATGAAAGTACACAAAATAGGAAGTAACGGTTCCCTGTTATGGCCGGATCCACATAAAGTGAAAGGTCATGTAGTGAATTTCGAGATCCTGCCGGAGGGGTTGGCAATTGTTAGTAATGTGGATAATTCGGGAAAATCGGGCCTGGCCAAACTGGCGAGTGGTCGTTCAGAATCCAAGATCGCATTTTTAAGTGCCTCCAATGGTGAAGACCTGTGGGAAAAGGCGCCTAAGACCAAAGGATATGTGCAGCATTTTTACATCATGGACGACGGAATTCTCTTCGGAATCTATGAAGGAGGGATCAACAAAATTTCTTTTGATGGACAGACCCTGTTCAAAAAACCGCTGAAGACAGGAGAGAATATCCTTACCATGGCAAATACTCCACAGGGATTGATTTATATCACTTCCGAAGATGCCAATATTGTAAACCTGAATACAGGGGATCAGGTATGGAAAAAACCTTTAAAATACAAGCGGGCAGATGCGGTAGCTTCGGCATTCGATGAGAAGAACAACCGTTATCTCATAAGCGCAGATGAGGATCTCTTCAGCGTAGATGCTTCCACTGGAGATGTGTCTACACTGGCCGAATCTAAGTTCGACGGAAAGGAGAGCCCCACAGGTGTTGAGGTTCGCGACGGAGGTATTTTACTTACCAGCGATCAGAACATGATGATGCTCAATTGGGAAGGAGACCTCGGCTGGCACGAATATCACCGCGCTCCCGGGAAAAGTGCAGTTGGAGCGATCCTAATGGGAATCACTGCAGTTGCTTCTGCAGCCACAGCTACGGCCGCCTATGCCGAGGCTAACCGAAACAGGAATCGATTGGGGTACTATACGTCCAGAGGTGAAGCTTATGCTGACCTGGGAGATGGCATGTCGATGGCCGCAGGGGCGTCGATAGCAGAAATGTTAAGACGATTTAAAGCGACTTCTGCAACTCAGAACGCACAATTTATACTTACTAAACTTGATGATGGGGTTGGTTTAATAAAACTGAATAAGGATACCGGAGCCAAGGAAAAAGAAATCGTTCTAAAAGACAAAAAACCAGAATACGAAGTGGATGAGTTTGGCGGGATCTTGTATTACAAAGCTGATAATAATTCCATCTACGCTTACGACCTGAAGAAGTAACTAACTAGCCTGGTTACATAGGCTGCAAAGATTGAGGAGTATTTGCAGCGCACTAAAACCCCATGGAAATGGGGTTTTATATTTTATCGGTATCTCAATTAATAAATTTGAAGAATAGGTCAATTGCCCTATTTTCTGAACTCAGGAATTTTCGGTAATTTGGTTATCACTTAAAACCATTCAATTATGAGATCGACAGTAAAAATAGTAATCCTGCTGATTTGTGTTAACTTTTCGCTTCACGCACAGGTTCCTTCCCCTCAAACACCTTCGGTAGCAAACGGACCCATGACCTGGTTAAAAACAGGGGAATCAACATATACTTTACGTGGTGCCAATGGAAACGTACTTTCTAATGTGAAAGAACTCAATCGGCTTAAAACAGACACGCTGTCGTATCTGGATAAGTCCTCCCGAACCATCTATCTGCTTCCGGATTGTGTTGATGCTGCGCAGGGAGCCTCAGGTAAATTAACGGTGCTGGAACGAAATATCGGGAAGAATTTTTATATCACGAATCCTAAATCGTTTGTTACCTATATAGATGATACCAGCTATTTAGGGGATTTTGTGAATGTTAACGGTAGTTATATATATTACCTTGAAGATTTTGATAAGACTTTCTACCATAAGGATATACGTGCTTATACAGGATGGGGAGCAAGAAATATTGTAACCCTGGATTACGCTCCCGATAATACTTATTGGTACCGCAATGCCGAGACGCAATCCTATGGGGTGATCGTGAAAGGGCAATCTATAGATTACGATATCGCTTCAACAGAAAAAGATGGCAACGATCTAATTGTAAAACTTGACGGAAAACCAACATACAGACTCCCGGGTTATTACACCATGGCCTCTTTTGTTTTTAAACCTGTCGAAATGTATACCGCAAGTTCTCGTTCGAGTACAGCTTCTACTGGATGTATACGAGGTGATTGTGATAATGGCTGGGGAAAATGGCAATATGAAGGTGGCTATTACGATGGATTCTGGCAGAACGGAAAGCGACACGGCTATGGGCTCTACCGATGGGATGGTGTTGGAAAATATATAGGCAACTGGGAAAATGATAGCATGAACGGTTATGGAGCTTACATTGCCGATAACAATGACAATGTTGTTGGCGAATACCGCAATGGTAAACTAAATGGAAGGGGATATACCGTGGTTGGCAAAGAATGGAGCCAGGGATGGTACACCAACGGTGAATTAACAGACTCCTATGATTATGTTCGAAACGACAGGGATATGGGGTGTACAACAGGAGATTGCCAGAATAAATACGGATACTTCAAGTGGGACAATGGAGACCATTTTGTAGGGTTCTTTAAAAATGGAAAGATCTATATGGGCTCCTACACTTTTGCTAATGGAGATAAATATAGCGGAATGTTTAACGACCAGCAGCAATACCACGGTACAGGAAGGTTCTTTTTTAAGGAAGGAGGATATTATGGTGGAGAATGGAAGAACGGAAAATACCATGGCAAGGGATACTATCACGATAAGGACCTTGTACAGTCTATTGGTGAGTGGAGTGATGGCGTCCTGGTAAAGAAATTATAAATCACTGCTTCCTGCAATTTGTCTGAAATCTGCCGAGCATTGTTTAACACTCACTGTTTTCCGGATTGGAGCTAAGACCGTAAAGCATTATAAGACAATAACAATCTGGAGACCTCATTTTTTTTGAATTTTATTCTGAATCTCGAACCCATTAAGGAATGATAACAACTGTTTGGATACCCGTTTTTATGTTGATTGTTTGGGCATTACTGTGGATTTTATTTAACCTAAGTAATCGCCGGTTAACTAAGGAATTTAGTATAAGGACCGTAGAAGTTGAGAGAGAATTGATGCTGAACAAACTCCAGATAAGACGTCGTTCAAAGCATTTGGATCGTTATGATTTCCTTCGCTATAATCTCGATGAAGCTATATTTGTTCAGCGGGAAATAATTGTGTAATCTCGTAAATCATGAACCTTAAGAAACTCCTCTGTTTATTATTTTTAAGTTCCCTTTATCCGGTTGTCACCGCCCAGGAAACTTTAAAAAACATCGATAGTGTTCTTATGGTTTTGAAGAATGCCCCCAGGGATACGGCGACGGCTATCCTGTATCAGAAAGTAGCCGGACATTATAATGTTACTCATCTAGACAGTGCCAGGGCCTTCGCTTTGGAAGGCATAAAACTTTCTGAAGAATTGAATTTTCCGAAAGGGAAATGGATCAACCTGAATACCCTCGCTAATTATCACGAAAGAAAAACCCAATACGACGAAGCCATGGCTACCTATAAGAAAGCTTTGGAGATCGTCGAATCCCTGAATAGCACCAAGGGATTTGCCGTTGTACTTAATAATATTGCTACGGTTCATATTCGATTGGGGAATTATGATGAGGCATTGGAATTTCTCTTCGATGCATTAAAGGCCGAAGAAGAATTGGGAAACCGTAACGGAGTTGCACAGGCTTACAATAATATTGGAGTGGTTTATTATTATTTGCAGGATTTTGATAAAACCACTAAATACCTTACCGATGCACTGGTGATCCAGGAAGAATTAGGTAATTATAACGGATTACAGAACGGTTACAACAATGTAGGTGCTATTTACGACTATCAGAAAAAATATGACGAGGCCATTGCATCTTACCAGAAAGCCTACGAAATAAGTCAGAAGATCGGGGATAAAAAAGAACAGGCTTCAAACCTTTCCAATATTGGGCTGGCTTACTCCAAGAAAAAGGACTATGTGAATTCTGATTTCTATTTCACGCGGTCTATTAAACTAAGAGAAGAGATCAAAGACTTCAACGGGATGGCGATCACTTATTCGAATTACGGGGAGGCGCTGCGCACGCAAGGACAATTCAGAAAAGCAGAAGAATTCCTTCAAAAAGCACTTCAGATCTCCGAAGATCACGATATAAAACTTACAGCAAAGGAAACCTATGCAAGCCTTTCCGAATTAGCTAGTGACCAAAACAATCACCAACTCGCCAACGAATACCTATATAAATATATAGCCGTAAAGGATTCCATCCTCAATGAGGATAATGCCCGTATCATCGCAGAGACCGAGGCTAAGTATGAAACGGAAAAGAAAGAGAAAGAAATTTTAAAGCAACGCGCAGAATTGGCCGAAAAGGAGTTGGAAGTTAAGCGAAAGAATACGATGATCTATGGTGGTTTTTCACTCGCTCTTATTCTGGGATTACTGGGTTACCTGCTATATAACCAGCAAAAGTTAAAGAACCGGCAGTTGAAAAAAGAGAGTGAATTAAAAACTGCCCTGGCCAGGATCGAAACTCAAAATCGCCTGCAGGAACAGCGGCTAAGGATATCAAGAGACCTGCATGATAATATTGGAGCCCAGCTTACTTTTATTATTTCCAGTTTAGATAATCTGAAATTTGGTTTTAAGGATATGAATGAAAAGTTGGGAGATCGGCTATCCGGGATCAGCGCATTTACAGGACAAACTATCAACGAATTAAGGGATACGATCTGGGCCATGAATAAAAACAATATCTCAATTGAAGATCTTCAGGCCAGAATTACTAACTTTATTGAAAAAGCAAAACAGTTTACCGAAAAAACCAACTTTACTTTTTTTGTGTCGCCGGACATCGATCCCGAACATACGTTTTCGTCTGTAAAAGGGATGAATATCTATAGGATCATTCAGGAAGCAGTGAATAACGCATTGAAATATTCGGCGGCAGATGATATAAAAGTAACCATTGAAAAGAGTATGACAGCCTATGAGATCAAGGTTTCGGATAACGGTAAAGGATTTAACACTGAAACTGTTTCGGAAGGAAACGGATTGAACAATATGAAAAAACGCGCCAAGGATATTGGGGGTGCGCTGGACATCAGGTCTTCAGTTTCCGAAGGGACCTTACTAAGCTTACAAATACCAAATTAAATACTATATAATCAACAACTTATGAGAACCATTTCAACAAAATTATGCTTCGTGATATTATTAATGGCAGGATTAAATGCTTTTGCACAAACTCCACCACTACCTCCTGCTCCCGCTGTGGCCACTGGTTCGGGAGTGAATATGGCCGTTATTAATGAGAATCTACGAGTGATCAATAATGCCTTCAGTAAATATAATTCGTACAATACGGTCTTTAGTGTAGAGGGGACAACCCTTCGTTGGAAGAGTACAGTTGCCGATATTACCGGGGATATTTCAGACCTGATCTTTTATGTTAATTATACCAATAGTTGGATCGTTATAAAATGTCTGGAAGGTGAATGTCTTACCGGCACTTCTTTCAATAAAGAATATTCTATGTCGCTTAAGACTGAATCTGACAAAATTAGCCCCGAAATGAGCAACGTTCTACATGCCTTGAACAATATTAGGGCTGAGGTTCTTAGCAACTAATTTATAATACCATAATAAGGCAACTGCCTTATTTATTTTAAATTGAATTTGCCTTAGCTTGGGATAATCCAAACCGGTTTTATGAACCTTAAAATAGCCATAGTAGACGACAATAGCTTCCTTATTCATGCCATTAAGGAAAAACTGTCATTCTTTGATGATATCACTGTAAAAGTGACGGCATTAAATGGTAGTGAATTAATGTCCCGCCTGGAGGAGAACCACAATATCAACCTCATTCTTATGGATATTGAAATGCCTGTTCTAAATGGTATTGAAGCTACCCGACTTGTAAAGCAGAAATATCCGCAGATAAAGATCATCATGTTAACGGCTTTCGATAATGACGAGAACATCTTCAATGCAATTAAGGCAGGAGCCGATGGGTATTTACTGAAAGAGATCAATCCGGACGAGCTATATGGCGGGATCAGGGAAACCTTAAATGGAGGTGCAGCGATGAATCCTTCCATCGCAATGAAGACACTTAAGTTACTTCGTAATCCTATCGATATTCACAATCCTGGCGACCAGGAAGAGATCTCACTTTCAAAACGTGAGATCGAAGTTCTGGAGCAATTGAGTAAGGGGCTTAGCTACACCGCTATTGCAGACAATCTTTTTCTCTCTCCTAGCACCGTAAGAAAACATATAGAGAACATCTATAAGAAATTACAGGTTCACAGTAAATTAGAAGCCGTGCAGAAAGCACGGAATCACAATATTATTTAGGCGGTTGTTAGTAGTTAGTAGGTGGGATATGCGCCAACTATAACCCAAAAGCTTCCTTTACCTTATCCACATAATCCAGTTTTTCCCAGGTGAATAATTCTACAGACAAGGTAGTTACTGTATTATCGGGGGTTTTAAATGTCTTATGAACGATCTCATTCTTGCGCCCCATATGTCCGTAGGCCGCCGTCTCGGAGTACATAGGCTGTCTTAATTTTAGTCGTTCTTCAATTGCCGAAGGTCTCATATCGAAGATGTGGGAGATCTTAGCAGCAATTTCACCATCGGTTAAATTTACCTTGGAAGTCCCATAGGTATCAACAAATATCCCCATAGGCTCTACCACACCGATAGCGTAAGAAACCTGAACCAGCATTTCATCACAAATTCAGGCCGCCACGATGTTCTTGGCGATGTGCCGGGTAGCATACGCGGCAGATCTGTCTACTTTACTTGGATCCTTGCCAATGAAGGCACC
>QQUG01000113.1 GCA_008501705.1 Flavobacterium sp. | reverse complement strand
GAATCTTTTAACCGAAATATCGCATAAATTTGGCGAAAATTATACGTAGATGAGTACATCAGAAAACAGGCCTTCTGCTAATACCTCTGAAGAGGAGCAGTTTGAGCATTTAAAGCTTTCAACCTGGGCCAGTATTAAGAAATTCTTCGGCGAGCTATTAGATATTCGTTCCGAAACAGACCGCGATGCTACCATCGACGCTGTAAAAAAGGATATTTCGTTTAAAGGTCATAACGCCTGGATTCTTATTTTTTCCATATTCGTTGCATCTATTGGGCTTAATGTAAGTAGCACGGCAGTAGTTATTGGTGCCATGCTTATATCACCACTAATGGGTCCGATAGTAGGTGTAGGTTTAGGGGTGGCTATCAATGATGTTGAAATGTTGAAGCGCTCTCTTATTAACCTTGGTGTGATGATAGGTTTAAGTGTTTTGACTGCGTTTCTGTATTTTAAGGTGTCACCACTTACCGAAGAGACCCCGGAACTTCTGGCCAGAACGGCGCCTACCATTCTCGATGTGCTGGTAGCCATATTTGGCGGTCTGGCACTTATAGTTGCCAAGACCAAAAGTGGAACGATAGCCAGTGTGATCTTTGGTGTTGCCATTGCCACTGCTCTTATGCCACCGCTATGTACGGTTGGATATAGTCTTGCGGTTGGAAATGCCGAATATGCCTTTGGTTCGTTCTATCTATTCTCCATTAATACCGTATTTATCGCCTTATCTACCTTTATTGTTGCGAAATTGTTGCGATTTCCCTTGGTTCGATATGCCAATTCTAAAAGAAGACGATTTATAGCGCGAGTGGCTTCATTGATCGCTCTCATAGTTATGGTGCCCAGTGTGATATTGTTTTTGCAGTTACTGGACCAACAGGTATTTGAGAACAATACCAAGGACTTTGTTCGAGACGTCATTAACTATGAAGGTGCGGAGGTTGTGAAGTTCACACATGATTATCAAACCAAGGAGATCGAGGTATATCTAATTGGAAGGCTGGTCCCTCAGGGACAGATCAACAAATGGATGACTACCTTACAGGAAACAGATAATCTGGAAGGTGGAAAATTAACCATTTACCAGGGAACGGATCAATCTGGTGAGTTGGCCGAAAAATTATCCAACGATTTGAAGCAAGACATACTGGAAGATCTTTATGTAAATAATCAGAAAGAATTAGAGGATAAGGATCTGCGGATCGAATTTCTGGAAGATGAGATCACTAAGTTGAAAATTGAAGAAATACCATTTGCCAGTCTTAGCCAGGAGGTTAAAATAAATTATGACAAACTAAGATCTTTCAGTTATTCTAAACGGGTGATGACCAATTTCAGCAGCATAGATACAATTCCTGTATTCCAGGTCGATTGGGACCGCTCACTTAACTCGAGAAGCAGATCTGAAAACAATCAGAAACTGGCTAATTGGTTGAAATTTAAACTCAATCTCGATACATTACTGATCGAAGAACGATAATAAAAAAGGCGCTCAGTGAGCGCCTTTTTTATTTGTATGATAATTTGTTATTTCTTGATAAACTTGTAACTAACTTGTTTTCCTTCAACTTCCAGCTGAACGAAGTAAACACCACTTTTTAGTGAGTTCACGTTGATATTGTTTTCAGAAGAAATAGTTGTATTCATCACTATTTTACCGGTTACGTCTACCACAGAAACCGCTGTATTTTCCAGCCCGTTCAGGGAGAAATTAAGAATATCGGTAGTAGGGTTTGGGAAAAGGTTGATCCCTTCTTTTTGGAAATCGGTTACCGCCAGGACATTGTCTCCTTCAACATAAATATGTTGTTCATTTATGGTAGGATCGTTAATCACATCTACAATGCCGGAAGGCCACTTGATAATGATCTGGTCGATATTGGTAGCGGTTCCAATTCCGAAATGAGCTACCAGGGAGTTCATATGACTAAATCCTTGTCCTGAACGTACTTCACGAATTTGCATACCCCAGTCGCCGTAAATTTCTATTCGGGCACCAATCCCATTATAGTTACTCTGAACTCCTTCTAAACCTATCTTCACCCAGTTGTTCGCGTTTCCGTCGTTAATCCACAGATCACCGTTATTAACCACATCCAGGAATCCGTCTCCGTTAAAATCGCCAATTCCACCTTCGTCGAAAGGAAGGTCGATTCCAGTGAAGGTTAGATCACCATTATTTAGATACAGTTCTTTAGATAATTCAGAAAAAATATCGACAAAACCATCGTTGTTAAAGTCGCCCGACTGGTTTTCCCAGGCACCGAGATCGTTAGCGTCTATTCCGGTTCCGCCTATTATATCCGTAAATACACCAGTACCATCATTAAGCATAAATCTATTTTGGAAATCGTGATTTACGATAAAGGCGTCGAAATCTCCATCATTATCAAAATCCTCGAAAACAGTGGACCATGACTGTGCATTGTCTCTCATATTGATCTCCAGAGCATTCTCAGTGAAGGTGCCATCACCATTATTTGTATACATAGCGTTATCGCGATTAGGATCTCCCGGTGCTGCTCCACCTCTACATTTGGTTAAGTACATGTCACTATCTCCGTCGTTATCGTAATCCACCCAGATCGCAGCATAGTTACCGGGTCTGTCGAGCGTGACGATCAGGTTCTGATCTAAAGACATAGTTCCGGTTCCGTCATTTCTATAAGGATGACTTAAATCTACATCATGACACACAAAACTGTCCAGGTCACCATCATTGTCAATATCGCTCATGGTAGAACGCTGACTGAAAATAAATTCGGGGAAAGTTACTTCTGTATAATCAGATCCATTTACGTTGGCATACAAAAAGGATACGCGCTGACCGTTTCCAAGAACAAGGTCGTTGTATCCGTTTTCATCAAGATCACCTGCAGCGACACTCCAGTTAGGAACGTTGGCAATAGGTAATGTATAAAATACCGAATTAAATGTACCATCCCCAACCTGATAATCGATTCCTACCCCATTGGCCGATACACGAACGTAATCGTCCATCCAGTCACCATTCATATCAACGGCGATTTCAGAATTATCAGGATAATTTGCCAGAAGATTGCCCTGGTTTGTAAAGGTTACCTGAGCAAAAGACACCGCAGAAAACAGTATAGCCAGGCCAAAAAGTAAAATATTTTTCATGTGTTAATTTTTTAATAGCGTTAAAAATAATGCAAAAATCCATGATTTCCACTAAGATAGCTTCAAAAATTAGCCTTCTTTTAGCTGAACTTCTCGAATTTTCTTAAAAAGATCGGAAGAATAGACAAAGTCTGTCACATCCTTATTATCGGTTTTAAAGATGTCCTGGTTAGATCCTTCCCACACCAAATGGCCGTTCTTTAGAAGTACAATATTTTCACCTATTTCCATTACAGAGTTCATATCATGTGAAACCACCACGGTTGTAATATTGTTTTCTTTAGTAATCTCCTGGATAAGATTATCGATCACCGTTGCAGTATTAGGGTCCAGACCCGAATTAGGCTCATCACAGAACAAATACTTGGGTTTGTTCACGATCGCCCTGGCAATGGATACTCTTTTCTGCATCCCACCTGAGATCTCTGCCGGGAACTTAGAATTTACATTCTCTAAATTTACGCGGGCCAGCACTTCATTTACTCTTTCCAACATTTCTTCACGCTTTTTGTTGGTGAACATCCTCAATGGGAACATTACATTTTCCTCTATGGTCATAGAATCGAACAAAGCTCCTCCCTGGAATAACATACCAATATGTTCTCTTAGATCGCGCTGTTCTTCGTCGTCCATATCTGGTATGGACTTCTCCTCATAGAATATTTTACCATCATCCGGTTGAACCAAACCAAGTAAGCATTTTAAAAATACAGTTTTACCAATACCACTTGCACCAATAATAA
>QQUG01000030.1 GCA_008501705.1 Flavobacterium sp. | reverse complement strand
GGCATACGAAAAGCCATTGGCGCCCAACCCTGGTCTATTATTGGAATGATTTTGCACGAATCTATTTTTGTTACTGCAATTGCTGGATTTCTCGGACTCATTTTCAGCATGGCGCTATTGGAAGTTATCGGACCCAATATCGAAATAGACTATATCGTAAATCCATCTGTAAATTTCAACGTGGCGATCACAACAGTTTTTGTTCTAATTATCGCAGGAGCTCTGGCCGGATTTTTTCCAGCCTGGCGAGCAGCCCGTATCAAGCCAATTGAAGCTTTAAGAGAAGAGTAATATGTTTAACAGGGACCGTTGGAGCGAAATAATAGAAGCCTTAAGCAGTAATTGGTTTAGAACCGTACTTACAGCCTTCGGAGTACTCTGGGGAATTTTTATTCTGGTTATTCTTCTGGCTGCAGGTAAAGGGCTTGAGAACGGTGTAAAAGCAGATTTCGGTAATATAGCCACTAATACCATGTTCATGTGGACCCAAACCATCTCTAAACCCTACAAAGGTTTGCCTAAGGGGCGCCGATTTACCTATCGATTGGGAGATGTACAGGCGATTGAAGACAACGTGCCGGAATTAAGATTTATCTCACCCAGGAATCAACTTGGTGGATTTGGAGGAAGCAATAACGTTGTTCGTGGTCTTAATACAGGGGCATTTAACGTGTACGGAGATTACCCTGAGATCATACAGCAACAGCCCATGGATATTACCAGCGGGAGGTTTATAAATTACGGGGATATAGAAGAAAAAAGGAAGGTTGCTATCATTGGAGAAGGAGTAAAGACGGCATTATACAGCTCTAATGAGGATGCTCTTGGGACCTATATCAAGATCAATGGCGTAAACTTTATCGTAGTAGGAACTTACAAGAAAAAGTCGCAGGGCGGAGATTCTGAAGAAGACCAAAAAGAGATCTATGTGCCATTCACATCATTTTCTCAGGCTTTTAACCGTGGAGACCGTGTGGGATGGATGGCGATCACCGCTAACGATGGTTCATCGATCACCGTATTGAAAGAACAGATCTTCGATGTAATAAAACAGAGGCATACCATTCACCCGGACGATGACAGGGCTATTGGGAATTTCGACCTTTATGAGCAATACAGCAGGATAGAAGGACTCTTTTTTGCTTTAAAGTTGATCGCGTATTTTGTTGGCACACTTGTCTTGCTATCCGGAGTAATAGGCATAAGCAATATCATGCTCATTGTTGTGAAGGAACGCACTAAAGAGATAGGTATTAGAAGGGCATTGGGAGCAACACCATGGGCTATTCGAGGCCAGGTCTTGCTGGAGTCTATCGTACTTACCATTATATCGGGTATGCTGGGAATATCCCTGGGAGCCCTGGTAATCTACGCTATTAATAAGGTGTTGGATGCAAATGGTCCGGTGGATATGTTCTCTAACCCTAGTGTGGATATATCTGTGGTTATTTCTGCCTTGATAATATTAATAATTTCGGGTTTATTGGCCGGATTCATTCCGGCTCAGAATGCCATTAAAATAAAACCTGTAGATGCACTACGAACCGAATAATAACTAACTATTAAAATGAAAAAAACGGTTACCATTATCATTCTCGCTGTTATTGTGATCACGTTCACCGCAGCCTTATATTATTTATATTCAAAGAACCAGGAGGATCCAGTTGTCTATGAGACCGAACAGGCCGAAATGGGAACTATAATTAAAAAGACGGTAGCTACCGGTAGTATAGTTCCTAAGGAAGAGGTGCTCATCAAGCCGAATATTTCGGGTATAATTGACGAAATATTTGTTGAAGCCGGGGAAGAAGTGAACGCAGGCGACCTTCTGGCTAAAGTAAAGGTTGTGCCTAATGTCTCTGCCCTTACCAGCGCAAAGAATAACATCAACAGTTCCAAAACACAACTGGAAACAGCCAGGCTTGCCCTTGAAAACGAAAAGAACATCTATAATCGCCAGAAAGGTCTTTTTGAAAAAGGGGTAATATCGGCCAACGAATTCGACAATGCTCAGTTAGCCTTCAATCAGGCTCAACAGCGGTATAACCAGGAAAAAGTTAATCTTTCCGGAGCACAGCAAAATTACGATATCGTAAATACGGGTACTACCAGTGGTCTGGGATCGGCCGCAACAACAGAGATTAGGGCGACAGTCTCGGGCATGGTGCTTGATGTTCCGGTGAAAGTAGGAAACCAGGTGATTGAAGCCAATAATTTTAACGATGGAACAACCATTGCCACTTTAGCCGATGTAGAGAAAATGATATTTGAGGGAAAAGTGGATGAAAGTGAGGTAGGTAAGATCACCGAGAACCTGCCGCTTGAAATAACTGTAGGAGCTATTGAGAATGCTACTTTCGATGCCGTCCTAGATTATATTGCACCCAAAGGGGTTAGCGAGAATGGCGCCATTCAGTTTGAAATAAAAGGTACATTAAAGAAAAAAGATACTACCTTTATCCGAGCAGGATTAAGTGCTAATGCCTCTATTATATTGGCCAGAGCAGATAGTGTCCTCACGTTAAAAGAGGCACTTGTGCAGTACGATCCTAAAACCCAGCAGCCTTTTGTGGAGATAGAAACCGGAGATCAGAAATTTGAACGACGGGACATCCAATTAGGAATAAGCGATGGGATAAATGTGGAAATAAAGAGTGGCATTACAAAGGACGATAAGATCAAGGTGTGGAATCAAATCAAACCAGCACAGGATTTCGGTAGAAATTAAGCTTAATTTTTACTTCCAGACTGTAACACTTTAACATTTTAAAAGACAAACTCGGCAACTATCAACTCTATGAAGAAACTAGTTATTATTCTAATCTTACTCCTTGCGGCAACTAACATCAATGCGCAGAAGAAGTGGACACTTACAGAATGTGTAACCTATGCCCTGGAGAATAATATTTCAGTAAAACAATCGGAACTTGACCTGGAAGCAACCGATGCAGACAAACTTGCATCCATTGGTAATTTCCTGCCTTCCATAAACGGAAGTGCCAGTGTTTCAGAAAATACCGGCTTAAGTCTTAACCCAACCAATAACGAGCTGGAGAATACAACCTTTATGTCGGCTTCAGGTTCAATAAATGTTGGATATACACTATTTGACGGTCTGCGGAATTTTAGAAATGTCCAACGGGCAAAAATTTCGAAATTGGCGGCCCAACATCGTCTTGATAAAATGAAGGACGATATCTCCCTCTTCGTTGCTAATGCCTATCTGCAGGTTTTACTGAATAAGGCTAACCTGGAAGTACTGAAAGCTCAAAATGATGTGACCAAGGAGCAAATTTCTCGTACTCAAGAATTGGTCGACGCGGGAGTACTACCAAGAGGGGATCTATTAGAGATACAGGCCACCGATGCCAATGAAATCAGGAATATTGTAACTGCCGAAAATACTGTTCAGATTTCACTGATCAGCCTCGCACAACTTCTATTGATAAAGGAATACGAGACATTCGATATTGAAGATGAAGGATATGATATTGTTGATGATGGTATTTCCTCTAAAACGGTTGCCGAGATCATTGCCAATGCGAAAGAAACTCGATCTGAGATAAAAATCGCAGAGAGTGATGTTGCCCTGGCACAAAAAGATCTGCAATTAGCGAGAGGGGCCTATTATCCTACCATATCTGCATTCTTTGGCTATAACACTCGATATGCAGACAACGACCCCTTAATGAGATCCTTCACCGAGCAATTGTATCTCAATGATGGTATTGGTTATGGTTTTCAACTCAACGTACCAATTTTAAACGGTCTGAATGTTCGAAGTAATGTTAAACGTAATAAAATTAACCTCGAGCGCAGCAGATTTCAGTTGGAACAGGTGAAATTAGATCTTGAATCCAACATTTACCAGGCCTATGTGGATGTGCAGGGTGCTTTAAAAGCATACGAAGCTGCAATGAAAGCATTCGAATCGCAGGAGCTCGCTTACCAGTATGCCAAAGACAGATATGATGTAGGCCTTACAAATGCATTCGATTTTAGCCAGTCTAAATTAAGATTCGACAATGCTAGTATAGAAGTGAACAGGACGAAATATGATTATATTTTTAAATTAAAGGTGTTAGAGTTGTATTTTGGTATCCCTGCAACCGAATTAAAGTTTTAGTTATGAAGAAAAAAACACTAATCATCATTATTTCATTCATTCTTATAGTGTTGATATTGCTTGTGGTGGGTAAAAAACAGGGATGGATCGGTTCCAACAGTGATACTACCAAAGTTGAACTCACAGAGATCGCACCTATAGAGATCATAGAAACAGTTGCCGCAACGGGAAAGATTCAACCGGAAGTGGAAGTGGCCCTATCTTCGGAAGTATCCGGGGAGATCATCGAACTGCCCATTAAAGAAGGGCAGCAGGTAAAAAAAGGAGAGCTTCTGGTAAAAATAAATCCAGATCTTATTCAGGCAGCAGTAAGTCAGTCCCAGGCCGGATTACAGAACGTAAGAGCTCAATTGTCTCAGGCAGAAGCCAATTTGAAAAATGCCCAGTTAAACTATAACAGGAACAAAGAGCTATTCGAAAAAGGAGTCATTTCAAAATCAGAATGGGATACATCTGTAAATGAATACGAGTCTGCTCAAGCCAATAAGCAAGCGGCTTATTACAGTGTACAAAGTGCGGCAGCCAATCTAAAACAATCACGCGATAACCTGGAGCGCACCACAATTTATGCCCCTATGGATGGTACAATTTCGAAACTATCTGTCGAATTAGGAGAGCGTGTTGTTGGGACTGCACAAATGGCAGGAACTGAGATCGTTAGGGTGGCCGACCTTAATAATATGGAGGTTGAGGTTGATGTGAATGAGAATGATATTGTTAAAGTATCCTTGCAGGATTCTACTATCGTGGAGGTGGATGCCTACTTAAAGAGAGAATTCAAAGGAGTGGTTACAGAGATCGCAAACTCTGCAGAGAATGCTATATCCGTAGACCAGGTAACAAACTTTAAAGTGAAAGTTCGTATTCTTCCAGAATCTTATGCCGATCTAACCGAAGGTAAACCAGATTATTATTCGCCTTTCCGCCCGGGAATGACCGCAACAGTGGATATAATTACTGAAAAGAAGAAGGATGTAACAGGGGTGCCTATTAGTGCTATAGTGATAAAAACAGATACCAGTTGCACAAAAAGTTATAAGGCGAAGAAAAAGCTCACGGAGGGTGAACAAGAAAAATTTGAATGTGTATTCGTAAAAGAAGGTGAAGAAGCCAAATTGAAAATCGTTACCACCGGGATACAGGACGATTCGAACATCGAGATCACTTCGGGACTAAATGTGGGCGATGTGGTTATTACCGGACCCTATAACACGGTTACAAAGACCCTGGACTGTGGGGATAAGGTTAGCGAAGCTGAAGATAAAAAAGAAGAAGAAAAAGAAACGGAATAATGGCAACGATATTATGTCTTGAAACGGCCACAACAAATTGCTCTGTAGCGCTTTCGGTAAACGGAGGCGTTATTGCTTTTAGAGAAGATCAGAGTCCGGGTTATTCGCATGCCGAGAAATTACATCCCTATATAGAAGAAGTTCTTTCCGAAGCCGAAATTGATAAAAATGATCTGGACGCCATCGCTGTTAGTAAAGGTCCGGGATCCTATACCGGGCTACGTATTGGGGTATCGGCAGCCAAAGGACTATGTTATGTGTTGGACATACCTCTCATTTCCGTGCCTACGCTGGAATCGATGATTATAAACAAAACTTTTTCAGCAGATTATAAAGTTCCTATGCTGGATGCCAGACGAATGGAGGTCTATTCGGCGGTGTTCGATGCCTCTAACCAGCAGATTAGAGAGACCCGGGCCGAGGTTTTGAACGACAGCTCATTTGCCGATCTCCTCGAGAAAGGAAGGGTAGTATTCCTGGGAAATGGGGTGGCTAAATTTCAGAAAATAATAAATCATCCTAACGCTTTATTCAAGCCTGAAGCTATGCCTTCTGCTACTGATTTGGCTGGCATCGCGGACAGAAAGTATAAAAAAAGCGACACCGAAGATGTCGCTTATTTTGAGCCGTATTATCTGAAAGATTTCATTTCAGGCTAAGGGTTACTTATACACCGTCATAGTATTTAATAACCCGAATCAGGTCCTTTTCGTTATTCAGGTCCAGATTATTGGAATTCACAAAATTCTTAACCAGCTTTTCATTGTCTGAAAATACCTTTAGCTTTTTCTTTCTCGAAGAAGGTAATTCGTAGAATTTACCATCTTTGGTTACTATATAGTACACAGGCTTGTCGGCAAATTTAGCAGGGATATCCCTGGTAATAGAAGTAGTAGCTTTTTTTGCCGGCGTAAAATCCTTCTTTATTTTTTTGAAGAGATCATATTTATTTCCTTCGGTTAAGACCTGGAAGTATCCTCCATTCTCAATTCCTCCATCATAAGGAACAAATACGAAGATATCCTTACCGCCTATCTTCACATAAATATCGGGAGATTTGGTTAAAACCTTAGCCTCTTTGTCCGGAGTGTCCAGAGACTCTTTTACTTCCATTTCATCGGCAATGGCGTTGTAGCGAAGTGCTACGTTTGTTGCCAATAATTCTTTACCCTTATAAACATTACCGGGCAAATACGATGGGTGATTGTAAGGCGTACCCGTATAGGAATCGGTCTTTGCAAAATCAATACCCATATTTTGCCTGGCAATAAATTCATCTAATTGATGAAGACTGTTGGTAAATGCTCTTAACTGGGAAGGGTCTCCACCAAAATTCTGTGCGGCGGCCTGATAAAGACCGCCCGCCAGAAGTAGGGTAAGTATTAAAATTTTCTTTTTCATTATGTTTTTAATTAATATCGTAATTTCTAGTTTGGTAATTCTTATGTAAAACTAATCACAGCAGCGGCTATTTGCAAGTTTATACTAACGTTATTTATTAATTCACTGTCGAAATTTATAAATGAAGACCCTAATCCCATACATAAAACCCCACTAAATAAAGGGTTTTAAGGATTTCCCCAATTCAAAATACCAGTATTCTTGCACATCTAAGTAATAAAAAGGTAAATTTATCCTAGCTATTTAGGCAGTCTGAAAATAAAAAAAACTAACCAACTATGAGATTGAATTTGTTCTGTTTTATCGTGCTTTTAAGTTCGCTATTGCATGCTCAGGACATTTCAGATTCGTATCTCGAAGAGCGCCACATAGATTCCCTGATCGTATTGTTCGACACACATGCAGACGATACACTTACTGCTGAACGAATCGCCAGAAAATATATTGAAAAAGCAAGATTAGCTAACGACAGCACCAAGATCGCCAGGGGTTATACAAGGCTTTCTTTTATTTCAAACCGTAGGGAAGCTATAAAATACCTCGATACAGCTATTCAACTTTCAAAGAACAGCAGCCACAAAAATTTTCCCACAGTGGGATATTTGTTTAAATCGTATTACCTCTACGAGAATGAAGAATACGAACGTAGTCTTCAAACTGCATTGCTGGCTTATCAATCAGCCAGGGAAAAGGGCCAGATCGGACATCAGATAACTGCCTTGCACCAGATTAACGACATCAACGAATTGTGGGGAGATTATCAGGAGGCCCTGGAAGCTCATCTGCTTACCCATAATTTACTTCAGCAAAATAAAAATAGTGAACAATACGCTCAAAATTATTTGTCGTCACTGGAAGGGTTGGGACGTTCTTATGTGAATCTTAAAAAACCGGATTCGGCTTTATACTATTTTAGAGAAGGTATTGCCGAAGCGTTAAAAGCAGGAGATTCTGCTACTTACTACGCTTTTGTATCCCGGTCTGGAACGGCTCTGTATGTTGAAGGAAATTACGATCAGGCACTCGACAGTCTTCAGAAAGCAGACCGTTACCGAAATGAGTTCAATAATTATTATCTACCTTATTATTACTACTATATGGGTAGCATCTTCAATGCGAAGACTGAAGTGGATACAGGGATGCGATATTTCACAAAGATAGATTCATTGTACGAGGAACGAGGGGTGCTATATCCAGAGTTACCCGAGGTGTATGATAAACTGATCGGTTATCATAAAGAGAGAGGCGATGATGAGATACAATTGGATTATCTCTACAAGCTGGTTGTTGTATTAAGGCTGATAGAAAATAAAAAACGGAACATAAATAAAAAGACGGTTAACGATTTCGAGATCCCAAAACTGGTTGAAGAAAAAGAGCAACTGATCTCGGAGCTTGAGAAAAAAAACAAAGCCTCCTCGACCAACCTTGCCTGGGCTTTGGGCTTTTTACTGGTGAGCTTCGGATTTATATTTTATTATTTCAGAAGACAAAAGCAATACAAGAAACGGTTTGAGAACCTGATGTTGAACACCCGCACAGAGGAGGAGGAAGAAAGCAATGGAATTGAAGAAATTGGGATCTCCCCTGAGATCATTGCGAGTATAATGGCCCACTTAAAAACCTTTGAAACCGAAAAAAAATACCTTTCCCAACGTATCTCTCTGAACGAGATGGCCAAAGACTTCGAAACTAATTCTACCTATCTTTCAAAGATCATCAACCTGAAAAAAGGGAAGAACTTCTCACAGTATATCAATGATCTTCGTATCGATTTTGCTGTCGAGGAATTAAAGGAGAACACTACTTTCAGAAAATATACCATCAAGGCGATTGCCAATGAATGCGGTTTTAAGAGCGCCGAATCCTTCTCAAAGAGCTTTTATAAAAAACACGGTATATATCCTTCCTATTACCTGAAACAATTAGAGCAGGCTAAAAACTAACTGATATTCTATACCGTCGTAGCAGATCACGATCTTAACAAAGATCTGCGGGTCTTTGGGTAATACTCTCGCGTCCTCAACGGGAGAAGCCAGAGATACTTTTACTTATAGTTCATTGACAAGGGCGTTGTAACCTAATGCGACTTCAGTGGCAAAAAGCGTATGACCTTTGTAGATGTTTCCTATTTGATATTCGGGAAAATTGTAAGGTGAGCCTTTGTACTCCTTAGGGTTGTTATAGCTAATTCCGTTTGCCTTGTTTGAAACTGTGCAACGCCCGAAAAACTCAGCATTACACCGCTTATGAGTAGTAAGATCTTATTTTTCAAGGGGACTTTGCCCGGCTACAGACTATTGTAAAATCTAAGCAACTTAATAAGATCATAGCTCTTGTTAATATTGAGCTTATTATCTCTTATGTGTTGTTTAATTTGTTTTTTGTTATTGCTGAAATAATTTATTCTACCGTTTCTGGAATTGGGTAGTTCGGTAAGTTCTTTATTCTCATTCAACAAGTACAATTGTTCTTTTTCTTTATACATCGGAAGGATGTCTGCTGCGATCGAATTCACCGATTTCTTTCCTTCAATGAATTCTTTAGACAGTTTCTTGTACAGGCTAGTACGTTCGCCATCAAGGAGTACTTCATAATACCCACCTGTTTTATTCTCCTCATTCTTGTCTACAAAAACATAAAGCCTGTTCATGATCTTCACATAGATGTCTTCAGATTTTACCAGAACTTTAGCCGCATAATTAGATGTATTCACAGATTTCTTGATCTCGAATTCATCGCGTGCGGCGTTGTATCTCAGACCCACATTACTCGCAAGAATTTTACCATCCTTGAATACAAACCCTGGTTTAAAAGCCTTATTCTCATAAGGAGAACCGGTATAGGTGTAACCATGATCCGGCATCGTAATTGGTCTCCTAGAGATATAGGTGTCTATCTCCGGGTCGTTAAATACGCCTTGGGCTATGGTATTTGATGTAGTAAAAGTGATTAATGCGAGGGTGAATAGAACAAATATTCTTCTCATGACTGGGTAAGTGGTGTTTTAAAGTTGTTGTTATTGATGTCTAATATTGTAAGTGAGAATCGAAAAAAGTGCTTTTAGGCTGCTAATGTAAACAACAGTCTTCATTTAAATAAGCTGAGCCCGGAAGGTCTTTTTGGTTTCGATTGCTGGTCTCCTGAATATCAGAGCAGGCGAATATAGCTATTTATGTTTTTTATTTTTGTTAAAGCCGTATTAATTGTGAAAGTTACATAGCTAAATTTCTGTCACTTTAATCGGGATTTATCAACTCCATGGCGGATTTAGTGTCCCTTACAGGTAGTTTGCAAGTATTATTTACACACACATAAATTAGTGTGTCGCCTTCAGAATACCGCCCTTTCAATAAATAACTGTCACTTGGGCCGCTGCTTCCTGCAATTATTTTGTTCGGGATATAATGAGCGTTTATCTCTGCAGCTATCTGCAATGCATTCTCTCCTGCGATCACAACCTCATAAAAGTCCTGCTGATAATTAGCCAGCAAATCCAGCCAGTTCGAGAATCCTCCTGGATATTGTTCCATTTCGGCCAGGACATTTTTAAGCATTTGCCTGGAGGATTCTGCGTAGCGAGGCGCTTCATAAAAATGAGACAATTTGAAGAGATTTTTCGCCATGATAGAATTAGACGCAGGAATAACATTATCCCTGTACTCAAAGCTACGAGTTAACAGTTTGGGATCGTCCGATGAAGTGAAATAGAACATACCTTTTTCCTGATCATAAAATTTCTCGAAACAATAGTCTGTTAGATTTACCGAATGATCAAGCCAGCTTTCGTCAAGGGTGACTTCGTAAAGGGAGATAAATGCCTCTATTACCGAAGCATAATCCTCCAGATACCCATTTATAGTACTTTTCCCATTCTTGTAATTATGAAACAAGGCAGCCGAAGACTGTAACTGATTCTCAACAATGAAATGGGCATTTTTCAAAGCGGCCTGTAGGTATTCTTCTTTACCAAAGACCTTATAGGCATCCAGATAGCCCTTCAGCATTAATCCGTTCCACGAAGTAAGCGATTTATCATCCAGTCTTGGTCGTGCACGCTTTTCACGGTATTCGAACAATACAGATTTCCAGTTTTTTTTCTTCTTCTGAAGTGTTTCAAGCGAGATTTGATGGTCTTGGGTAATTTCCAGATCGCTCTTAGTTCTAATAAACACGTAATGTTGCTTTTCCCATTTTCCGAAGCTATTGATGTTGTAGTAATCCTGAAATAGTTCGAAATCTTCATTGAGTAACATCTCCAGTTCTTCCTTGCTGTAAATATAATATGCACCCTCTTCCAATTCGCCGGTATCTGTTTCACTGTCGGCATCAAGAGAAGAGTAAAAAGCGCCGGATTCGTGCGTGAGTTCTTTGGCTATGAAAGCAAGTGTCTCGGTAACGATCTCTTCATAAAGTGGATCTTTTGTCACCGCATAAGCGTCGCTGTATAAACTTACAAGCTGCGCATTATCGTAAAGCATTTTCTCAAAATGCGGCAAATGCCACCGGTCGTCCGTGCTATAACGGGCAAATCCACCGCCAATATGGTCGTAAACACCTCCATACGCCATTTTTTGTAAGGTGAGGTTAACGTATTCAAGGAGTTTCTTATCCTTGTTCGCAACCGCATTCCGCAGCAGATATTGGTAATTATTAGGCATCATAAATTTAGGAGCCCTGTTATACCCTCCGTATCGATGGTCAAATTTTCTACTCCAATTCTCCACCAGCATAGTGGTATCGTAATTACTAAAATCAATTTCTCCGCTATTGAAAGAAACCAGATCCATGGCCTTGATCCCTTCTTCCAGTTTATCGGCATATTCTATTAGCTTATCCGGTTCGTCTTCATAGATCTCCTGTATCTTTTCAATTCGCTGGATCCAGTCCTCTTTTCTGAAATAAGTCCCGCCCCAAACCGGCCGCCCATCTGGTAAGGTGATCACATTTAGAGGCCATCCGGCTCTTCCGGTCATAAGTTCAACCGCACCAATATAGATCTGGTCTACATCGGGTCGCTCCTCCCTGTCTACTTTAATATTGATAAAATTTTTATTCATCACCGCGGCCACGGTCGAATCTTCAAAACTTTCTTTTTCCATTACATGGCACCAGTGGCAGGCGGCATAACCTATACTCACGATCATCAGCTTATTTTCGTCCTTAGCCTGTTTTAGGGTCTCGTCATTCCACGCTTTCCAATTTACCGGGTTGTGTGCGTGCTGAAGTAAGTACGGACTGGTTTCATGAATAAGATCATTGGTGTATTTGTGTTTTTCAGACATATCTTTTTTCGAAGTATTACAGGAGCTACAGAGAGCAAAAAATAAGAATGCTAAAAGAGTACCTCGCATCATATTGAGATAGTTTAAACAAAAATACGCTTTTGAGAACTCAAAAGCGTATTTCTAATAAATTTCAGTAAATACTTAGTTTACTTCAAAAGTTATCTTCACATTCACCCGGAACTCGGTAATATTGTCTCCATTTACAATTGCACTTTGCTCGTGTATATATGCCGATCTAATGTTCTTAACACTTTTCGCAGCATGTTTCACTGCATTTCTCGCCGCGTCTTCCCAGCTTTCATTAGAATTTGATAGTACTTCTATTACTTTTAAAACTGCCATAATTTTGCTTTTAAATTATACATTAGTGTAATTTAGAAGATACGAAAATCCTACCTACTTCCCATATAAATTCCGCAATAAACCAGGGGTTTAGCCATTAATAGCCTCAACATGGGCTACTTTACCATTTAACATCTCCCGTAACATGGTTTCGATACCATTTTTAAGCGTCACAGTAGAAGAAGGGCATCCGCTACATGCTCCTTGTAGAATTACGCGTACAGTTTTGGTGCTCTCATCAAACGAATCGAATGCAATATGACCGCCATCTCCCGCTACGGCTGGTTTTATATACTCGTCCAGGATAGAAATGATCTCTTTGTCCAGATCGGTTCTGGGTTGCTTATTTTCTTCGGAAACTTCCGAAGTACGCTTTACGTCGGTTAAGATCGCATCATCCAGCACAGGTTTGCCCATCTCGAGATATTTCCGAATGAACTCCCTCAATTCCATAGTGATCTCATCCCATTCGGCCACATTATACTTCATTACCGAAACATAGTTCGCACTAATAAATATTTCTTTTACGAAAGGGAAGGTGAACAATTCCTTGGCCAAAGGTGCCAAAGCGGCCTCGTCGATATTTTTGAATTCGAAGGTTCCTTCGGCGAGGGGTTTATTTGCTACAAACTTCAATACAGCTGGGTTTGGCGTGCTTTCAGCATATACCGAAACGGGGATTTTAGTAGGAGCTTCACTCTCAATTATAACCGGTTTGCCACTGTTGAGATAGGTGGAGATGGATTCTGCTACTTCTTCCTGTACATCGGCCCAATCAACAATGTTATACTTCTCTATCGCAACGAAATTTTGTGATATATATACTGTTTTTACAAATGGCAGGTAAAAAAGTTGCTGCGCAAGGGGACTAGGCTTGGCATCGTCTATATTCTTGAATTCGAAACTTTTAGCCTGTGTAAGGAAGGAATTCGCAATAAATTTTACGATGTTTTCGTTCTTAGTGGGTTGAATATCAACACTAAATTGCTGCATGTGTAGCTTTTTTTTGCAAAAATAACAAAAGAAAACCAATGTATTCAATATATTTGGTGCGATAACAACCTACGTATGAAGAGATTTTTACTCCCCATTCTACTTTTCTTCATGGTACTGGGTCATGCGCAAATTACAGTGGATGAGTCTTATACCACTCAGGAATTGGTGGAAGACATACTAATAAATAGTACTTGTGCGGTTGTTGACAATTTTCAACAAAGTACAGGAACTAATTTTGGTGATGATAATGGGATTGCATATTTCGAAGCAAATGGTTCCGATTTTCCCTTCGAATCGGGTATTATATTGTGTTCGGGTAATGTGCAAAATGCACCGGGCCCTAATTTAACAGTTCATAGTGACGGTGGCTTGGGATGGCCTGGAGATCCGGACCTTGAGGCAGTTACAACCGCCACAAATACCAATAATGCTTCCTGGATTTCTTTCGACTTTGTACCACAGATTAGCCAGATAAGTTTCGACTTTATCATGGCTTCTGAAGAATACGACCAAAATTTCGAATGTACTTTTTCCGATGCCTTCGCATTTATCCTTACGGATCAGGCTACCGGGGCCGTACAAAACCTGGCTGTTTTGCCGGGAACTACTATTCCTATAGAGGTTACCAATATTCACCCCGAAGTTGTGGGCCAGTGCCCTGCTATCAACGAGGAGTACTTCGATAAATATAATTTCGAACCTTACAATATTGCAGCCAATGCTGCTATCGATTATAACGGCCAGATCGTACAATTATCCGCCCAGGGAAATGTAACCGTAGGAAATACTTATACCATTAAAATGGTAGTTGCAGACGAGACCGATACTGCCCTGGATATGGCTGTTTTCCTGGAAGCAGGATCCTTTAATATAGGAATAAGTCTTCCTCCAGACCTTACCATTGCGGGAGGAAATGCCCCTTGTGAAGGAGAAGATGTTTTAATCGAACTTGTGCCCGATCTCTCTGGCCAGACAACATACCAATGGTATGTGTGGAACCCTATCACAATGGTGTTTGATATACTACCAGGTGAGACAAATTCTTCCCTGCTGGTTACCCAGGCCGGAACCTACGGTGTTGAAGCTACCGTTGGTGGTGGTTGTACTGCCTTTGATGATATTATAGTAGAATTTGCGCCACAGCCTGTTGCCGTGGTGCCGGATGATATTGTACTTTGTGATGAAGTGCCCAACGATGGTTTTGCGGTCTTCGACTTAACCATCCGGGATGCCCAGATAATGAATGGTCAACCTAATACTGTGGTTACTTATCACAACACCCAGGCTGCAGCCGAAGGTGGATTCTTTCCATTTCCCGACCCTACTGCCTATACAAATACAGTGGCCGGATTCCAGACTGTTTGGGCAAGGCTGGAAGAAACTAATTTTAATTGCTACGACGTAGTTCCTTTAAACCTTCAGGTAGATGATGCGCCAGCTCTTACCGATCCCATCAGCGATTATTTCATTTGCGACAACGACGGCGATGGGATAGAGATCTTCGATCTCACGAGCAAGGATGCTGAGATTTTGAACATATTGGTCAATGTGACCTTGACCTATCACCAGA
>QQUG01000164.1 GCA_008501705.1 Flavobacterium sp. | reverse complement strand
AGCAATGAGAAGAGTTATTTACTGCATACTTATCGGTCTTATCATGTTTATGGGCAGTTCCGCACTAGCCCAGCAATACAAGACTCACCGGGTTGAAAAAGGGGAGACGGTGTACAGCATATCAAAAAAGTATGGCATTTCCGAAGAAACCCTTTATCAACTCAATCCCGATGTAAAGGGTGGTCTCAAGATTAATGCACTTCTCATGATCCCTTCGGAAGGATCTGCAACTGTGCAAGAGAGGGTAACCTTCAAAAAGCATAGGGTGAAGCGAAAAGAAACCCTTTTTAGTATAGCACAGCGCTATAATATTACCGTAGATGACATCAAGAAATATAATAAGGAATTGTATTCACGTCAGCTGAAAAAAGGAGAAAGAATACAGATTCCGATATTCGAAAAGGTGGCCGTAATTGATAATTCTTCAACAATTACCGTTGAAACCGGTACATCGAGTACTGGTAAACACACTGTTCAGCCAAAGGAAACCAAATATGGGATCGCCCGTAAGTATGGTATAACCATAGCCGAACTGGAAGCGCTTAATCCGCTGGTTGGCGAAAATCTGCCAATCGGTACTATTCTCAATGTACCTGCTGCCTCAATTGTGGAATCTGCGACCATAGAGGAGGAGGATTTCGAATTCTACGAAGTATTACCTAAGGAAGGGTTTTTCAGATTGAAAGTAAAACTGGGCCTCACTCAGGAGGAGATCATTGCACTCAACCCATACGCCAAAGACGGCCTTAAGGAAGGTATGATCCTAAAAATTCCGAAGGAAAAAAATAACGAAACACACGGTAATCACATAATAGTGAACCTGGAAGATGGTATCACCAATTTCCGTAAGAAGAAGATCGCAGTTATGCTGCCGTTTCAGCTGTCGAAAGCAGATAGGGACTCTATGCAAAACAACGTAGACCTTATAAAGGACAATGGGGCACTTCGCGTTGCTCTGGACTTTTACAGCGGAGTACTCATGGCTGCCGAATTTGCCAGGGATAAAGGAATAACTGTAGAATTGGATATTTACGATACAGAAGGTAGTGAGAGTAAGGTGAGCAGTATTTGTTCCTCCAACGATTTTACCGATGTGGATGCCGTAATTGGGCCACTGCTTCGCCGAAATGTGGAAAAAGCCGCAGCTTCTCTCAAAAAAACCGACACGCCCATCTTTTCACCCTTAAGTAACAGGGAGATCAAGATCTCATCAAATTTGTTCCAAACTTTACCTTCAGATGAAATGTTACAGAAGGCGATGCTGGAATATCTTAGATCACATGCCACGGGTAAGAACGTGATCATTATTAGTGATTCGAAAAAGGCTGCCGAAAAGGCCGTTCTTATGGAGGCTATTCCCGGAGCGAAAACTATAGCACCCAGGGAGAAAGGGTTTTTATACGATACAGATATAAGCTCAAGGCTGGACGATACACGGGAGAATTGGGTGATACTCGAATCTGCCAATCCGGTGATCGTGGCAAATGTAGTTGGTTTACTTAACGGGATGCCGGATCATGTAACGATTAGACTCTTCACGCTGGATAAGAATGATGCATTCGACTATGAAGATGTTTCTAATCTACACCTGGCAAATCTCAATTTTACCTTTCCATCGGTGAATAAGAGCTATAATTTTAAGGATAAAAGTGCATTTCTTGTAAGCTATAAGAATAAATACGAGGTTCTTCCCAATCGATTTGCAGTTCGGGGATTCGATGTTACCTATGATGTGATCTTAAGACTTGCCATTGCGGATGATGTGTACGATGCCAACGATAGCAATATAGAAACAGAATACATAGAAAATAAGTTCCGCTACACAAAGAAAATGTTCTCAGGATATCAGAATAATGCCCTCTATATAATCAAATATAATAAAGACCTTCAATTTGAAGTTGTAGAATGAGCACTTCTAAAGTAACCTACCTGGGAGACCTGCGTACCCAATGTGAACATCTGCGGTCCGGAAACACCTATATTACGGATGCCCCGCTAGACAATAACGGAAAAGGTGAGGCATTTTCTCCTACCGATACTGTGGCAACAGGCCTGGCTAATTGTATGCTTACCGTGATGGGGATAAAAGCCAGGGATCTGGGTGTAGTGATTGACGGTTCATCTGCTTTGGTTACCAAGATCATGGCTGCAAACCCAAGACGTATTTCCGAAATAGAGATTGAAATGTCTCTCCCTTCCCATGTCTCTGAGAAGAACAAGAAAATTCTCGAAAATACCGGAAACACTTGCCCCGTACATTATAGTTTGCATCCGGATATACAAAAACGCGTCCATTATCTTTGGGACAGCTTTTAAGGCTTCTGAAATTTTCTTCAATAATTTCCGATTTTTTTCGTTAGCAATTTTATGAAAATCCTTTTAATCTTGGTATTCCCGGTCTTACTGCTTTTTCCGGTTGAAAATGACAAGGAAAAAATGCAATGGGATGAATCGCGTCCGCTGACCTGGTCCGATTTCAGAGGGGTTCCTAACGGAGCCGATGATTACGTTGCCAGTACCAATAGCGGGATATCCTTATCCTACTCAATTGGGTATCAAAATGGTGAGTATAAATTCAATTTTACTGTTCAAAGTAATTTTTACCCAAATCAGTCTTGGTATCGCCCTGAAGCCGCTTCAGAATATATTCTGAAACACGAACAAACGCATTTCGACATTTCCGAACTATACGCCCGAAAACTTAGGAAAAAACTTTTAGAACTCGATGTCACCGAAAATGTAAAGGCAGATGCCGATAAATTATACAGTGAGATCGAACAGGAGAGACGGGCTATGCAACATCAGTTTGACACAGATAGTGACCATTCCAAACTTCGGGAGCCGGAATTTGAATGGAGGGATTTTATTGCTTCCGAATTAGAGAAATATGACTCCTGGAAATAACTCGGATGGCGTAGATCCCACTTCCGATGCTGCACACCTGGAAGAACTCGCCAACTACAAGATGCCTTTTGGAAAGTACAAAGACCAGTACCTGGTGGATCTGCCGGAAGCCTACTACGTTTGGTTCCGGCAAAAAGGTTTCCCGCCCGGGAAATTAGGCCGCCTGATGCAGGAAATGCACGAACTTAAAATCAATGGCCTGGAAGGCCTGCTTCGGAAGCTTATTCGATAGTGCCCCCAAGCTTAAAATTGTTGATCGAAATTTAGCTTTTACCCTTGCCTTCGGCAATAATTCCTGTATCTTTACACCCCGTATAGGTAACAGCAAGCTACAACTTCATGAGCAACACAAAGTACATCTTCGTTACGGGCGGGGTTTCATCATCATTAGGAAAAGGTATCATCGCCGCATCGCTGGCTAAACTCCTGCAGGCCCGTGGTTACCGCGTAACCATCCAGAAACTGGATCCATATATCAATGTAGATCCAGGCACCCTGAACCCTTACGAACACGGCGAATGTTATGTTACCGACGACGGTGCCGAGACCGATCTTGATCTGGGCCATTACGAACGTTTCCTTAACGTGCCAACATCACAGGCAAATAATGTCACAACCGGTAGGATCTATCAAAGCGTAATTGAAAAGGAAAGACGTGGTGAATTCTTAGGAAAGACCGTGCAGGTGATCCCTCATATTACCAATGAGATAAAAGAGCGTATTCAGATCCTGGGTAACAGCGGGGATTACGATATTGTGATCACCGAGATCGGCGGGACCGTAGGTGATATAGAGTCATTGCCTTATATAGAATCTGTTCGTCAGTTAAAGTGGGAACTGGGAGACGATAACGCCCTGGTGATACATTTAACGCTGGTACCATTCCTTTCCGCCGCAGGCGAACTAAAAACAAAACCTACACAGCATTCGGTAAAAACACTCATGGAAAGTGGGATCAGGGCTGATATCCTCGTTTGTAGAACCGAACATCATTTGAGTCA
>QQUG01000111.1 GCA_008501705.1 Flavobacterium sp. | reverse complement strand
TTCGTAAGGTCTCTTCCTTGATCTCTATTTGAGTTTCTATGATCTCTTCACGGTATCGGTTTTCGGCATCCTGTTGTTCACGTAATAATTTATTCTTTCGCTTCTGAAAGATAGCAAACAATAAGATCACGGTGAGTGCCAATAAAAAGGCAATTACCGAAAAGATTATTAGAAACGATTGTACTCCTTTTTCGTCCATAGGAAACCAATTATATAACAACCATAGAGGATGAGGTTCATGCTCAATATTATAATGAGATAACTAATATCGTTGAGATCTGCATATACAGTTAAGAACATAAGCGGGATCATCCCCATATAAAACAGCAGCAGGGCTGTTGATATCCAAAAACTTAGTTTGTGTTTTACAATAAGTACCTCATCACTGTTCAATAATTTATAGAAATGAAATACCGTAAGCACAAGCACAAAAGAAGCACCAGTTAAAAATGTATAGCTGTGGTATGCAGACCAGTCTTCATAAATAAGACTGTAGGTTGCCACCAGTAAAAAAGCCACAGTAAAAATTACAATGGTCTTTCTGAAGCGTTTTCTTTTTAAGATACTGTAGTACCAGTAAAAATAAAACAGGAAACTTGATATAATAAATCCGTTGTACACCCAGTAATTATCTGCTTCGAAAGCATAGCCGATCAAGGTGCCGGTGATCTCTATAAGGAAGGTATACCAGAGAAAATAGAGAAAATATTTTTCATTTGAGCCGGAATACTTTCTATAGGTTGCAGTTGCAACGATCGCAGCCAATAACTCCAGAAAAAGTGGAATGAAAAATAAATACGCTATTTTCATTTTTTTTATAGGTCGTTAGGCGGTCTTCCTCCCTGAGAAAAGTTTAACGCTTTCAAGCTATCCATTGCCTCATTTTCCACGGGCATCGGGAAGAATCCTTGCTTTAAAGGATTGGGTGCTGCCTCGGCAGTTGGTACTAAGAAAACAGTGGCGTATCCCGGATCAGGGTAGTTACTTTGTTGAGGATAGGCAGCGAAATAAATTCGGACTCCCAAATTCTCTCTTCCCATCTTCTTTCCTTCGTATTCCACATATTCGATATACTTTTTTAAAGTGTCAAGGGAAAACCAAAAATCCCGAGTATCCTGAAATCCGAGTGCACTGTCCAGGATTCTGGACCTTGTTTGTTTAAATTCTTCTTCGAGATTATCAGCTTCATCCAGGCTGATGGCTTGTTGAGGAGCTTCCTTTTTAATTTCACAGGAAACCACACTAAGCAGTAGTACAAAAACCGAAAAGGTCGATACTATTAATCGTAGTGGTTTTTTCATGATCTGTTTGTTTAAGGGTTTTCGTAAAATTAGAGATAAATTACTGAAATTCAGTTACTGGGTTGACGGGGACATAAGAATATCGCTTTATAGCCCTGTTATCAAAGGGATTATAAGAATTTGCAGATTTGAAAAAGGTGGAAAACACCTGAACGCATTAGGGTTTTTCCTGTGTTCGGCCCAGGGGTTTTTCAGAAAAAAAATTAGATCTTATCAAGAACATATTTAGAAATCCTATAGAAGATCAATGCCATAAGAATTCCCACAATTGTTCCTATAAAAATATCGCTGGGATAGTGTACCCCTACATAAATTCGGCTAAGTACGAATAAAAGTGGCCAGATAAATGCAAGTACGATCCACCTGGTATGTTTCCGAAGGGATAAAAAGACGAAGGTTGTAATAGCAAAACTGGAGGAAGCGTGCCCCGAGAAGAAACTATATGTTGTTGGCTTCTGAAGTATCCTGATCAAGCCGGCAAACTGTTCATTATTGTTAGGTCGCAATCGCCCGATAAACTCCTTGGTTAGATCTGTAAAAAGCAATGTAATACCGAATGTTACCAGCACGAATGCCACTATTACCAGGCCTTTCTTCCATTTGTGAAAGTAGATAATTAAAATAAAGAAAAGGACGAACAGGGGTATCCAGCTTTCGATCTGTGTTACAAAGATCCAGAAGGCATCGTAAGATTCTATACCCAGGCTGTTAAGCCAGATAAACAGCTCGCGATCCCAGCTCTTAATTTGTTCGATCATTTAAAATTTACGCTTCACCGAGCCGGCGACATCTTTCACTTCTTCCTTCACCTTATCGATCTCTTTTCGAACATCTTTGGTAATGTCCATGTCGATACCCTGTTTCTCGGCACTTTTGGTGATCTCGGTCTTAATATCGTTGGTGGCATCTTTTATCTGTCGCATACCTTTTCCAAGGCCACGGGCAATTTCAGGCACCTTATCGGCACCAAATACCATAAGTACGATGAAGAGAATAAAAGCGATCTCCGCACCGCTAATAAAGAGTGGTATAACAGTTGCTGCCATCATAGTACAAATATACCTAAGATTATCTAAATTGGTATGATGAAATAAAAAAACCCCGCTTTGAAATGCGGGGTTCTTAATAAGTTTATTGTCCTTTGACCTTATTCTTAAATGTATCAAATTCACCCAGCTTTTTTCGTTTGGGCCAGCTATTGTTGGAAGTATCGATATCGGCAGTTTCCTCATCGGGATCAACCACTATCTTGGTGATCTCCATTTCGGAAGCGATAACTTTCCCTACGGCGTCATCATTTTTTCGCCAGATCTGAGGAGGATAGGTAATTCTCTCTGTGCTACCGTCGCTGTAGGTGTATTCTGCGATGATCGGCATGGGTATTCCTCCCGGTTTCTCGAATGTAACCTCATAGAAATAATTAGGTTTTTTTAGGTTTGCTCTTTCGTTTTCCGGAATATTATCCATGATGTATTCCTTCAAAGTACTTACATCATCCAGAGTAGCAGTTCGCATACTTTCCTCGAAGTCTTCACTTCCTTCCTCCACCAGATAAACCAAAGGAGGTAAATCGCTTTCTGTCATTCCTCTTCGTTCCATCATTTCTTTGATCTCTTTATTCATTTTGGAAGTGACATAATATTTCTTCACTTCCTTTACGCCTATATCGGTATAATCTGTGGTGTAAAACCATGCTCTCCAAAACCAATCGAGATCTACGGCCGATGCATCCTCCATGGTGCGGAAGAAGTCCTCCGGAGTTGGATGCTTGAACATCCAGCGTTGTGCGTAGGTTTTAAATGCATAATCGAAAAGTTCACGACCCATGATCGTTTCTCTTAATATATTTAATCCTGTTGCCGGTTTGGAATATGCGTTGGCACCAAAATTATAAGTATTCAGCCCTTTAGTCATAATGGGTGCCAGATAATCCTGATCACCTGCCATATAACTTACAATATTCTTTGCCGGGCCTCTTCTTGAAGGATAGGCTTTGTTTGGAGCAATTGCTTCCGGATAGGCTTCCCCGAAATCCTGTTCGGCCACATACTGAACAAAGGTGTTTAACCCCTCATCCATCCAGGTCCATTGTCTTTCATCGCTGTTAACGATCATTGGAAAATAATTGTGTCCCACCTCATGGATGATCACACTCATCATTCCATACTTAGTCCTTTCACTATAATTTCCATCTTTATCCGGACGGCCGTAGTTCCAGCAAATCATTGGGTATTCCATTCCCTGATTCTTTGCATGTACAGAGATCGCTTTGTGGTAAGGATAGTCGAACGTCATACGTGAGTAAGACTTTAAGGTACTGGCGACAACTTTAGTAGACCAATCGGACCAGAGTGGATTTCCTTCAGGAGGATATACAGATACCGCCATCACATCTTTATTGCCAAGCTTAACTGCCATCATATCCCACATATAGCGACGGGAGGTGGCAATTCCGTAATCTCGCACGTTTTCGGCTCTAAATTTCCAGGTTTTGGTTGCTGTTGAAAATCCTTTAGATGCCGCCTCGGCCTCAGCCTCGGTCACGATCTGCACAGGCGTATCGTAAGATTTCTTTGCCTGTTCGTAGCGCTTCATCATTTCTTTACTAAATACTTCCTTACGGTTAAGTAGTCTACCAGTTGCGTCTAGTGTATGATCTGCAGGCACTGTTATGCTCACATCGAAATTTCCGAAGGGTAGTGCAAACTCATCCCGGCCCCAGAATTGGCTGTTTTGCCAACCTTCCACATCGTTATATACAGCCATCCTTGGATAGAACTGCGCGATCACATAACCGCGATTGCCATCTTCAAATTCTTCGTAGCCACTTCTAGCGCGGTCGATCGTATGATCCGGAATGTTGTACCACCATTTTATAGAAAAACTAAACTTATCTCCAGGTTTAAGATCTTTTGGCATCTCTACCCGCATCATGGTCTGGTTGATAATTCTGGGAAGATCTTTTCCATTTGTATCTTTTACTTCCTGAATTTTGAAGCCTCCATCGAAGGGAGCACCCATGTACTGACCCACAAAATTACTTGCCAGATCTGCAGGAGCTGCGCCGCTGCCTTCTATTAGTGGTGACTTAGAATCTGCCGCCCTAACGTTTTGATCGAGCTGAACCCAAAGATATTCGAGTACATCCGGAGAGTTATTCGTGTATGTTATGGTTTCATTTCCATAGAGACGAGCGTTCTTATCGTCCAGGGTGATGTTCATTACATAATCGGCCTGCTGCTGGTAATATTGTGGGCCGGGAGCTCCACTTGCAGTACGAAATACGTTAGGCGTTGAAAACTCTTCATATAGCTGCTTAAAGCGATTCTCGTTGTAATGCCCGGGTTTGCGTTCTTCTTTCTCCTCATTGTTATCCTGTGCGAAAGTTGTTGCTGTTGCCATCAGGATAAAAGCAAGGGATAAGTATTTCAAAAATTTCATTAGGTTTTGATTTTGATTTATCAGGTGTTAAAAATAGTTTTTATATGGTTTTCTGAAGGCCTGTTTAATTGAAGTTTAACATTCCTTTAGGATATTCCTTTTCCAGTACAAGACTGCGCCTGCTGTCTCCATTTTTAAAGTGAACGATATTTTGTTGTTCTTCGAACATTTCCATGAGAACCTCATTGGAAACCTCTAGACTTTCCACCTTCGAAATTCCATTGATCTCCAGGTAAACTTTAGTTATGTCTATGTCGTATTCTCTCCCTATGTAGGTATAGTTTGCCGGTTCGCCGTTTACATTGATTTGAATCTTCTTTTTCAAATATTCCTTCAGGAATATCTCCGCTTTTTTGGTTTCCTTTTTAGAATCCAAATGAATGTTCTTGTCATAGCGTTCCTGAAGTACATCTTCAATATCATCTGTAAAGATCTTGGAAATGATCTGAAGTGATTCCTTCTCCTCCACAAACTCTATCATAGTGATACTCACATAAAATTTATGTGCTGTCGAAGAGGTGAGCATTAGGATTAATAGGAGAAGAACAGGTATTTTGATCAATTTCATAAATTGGGAAACATCTAAGTTCATGTGACGTTCTTTAGCTAATAACGTTACAATTATTATTCCTTTTTTTCTTTCATTCTTTCAACGTACAACTGGCTTTTCGATTGAAATTCGGAAAGTACATTCTCATATCGTCCGGCATAGAATTCGCTCTCGATATTTGTAGTTTCAACACAAAATAAAACAAAATCGTAAACCCTGTCTTCAGGAATACCATAAACCTCATCCAGAAAAGCAGGGGTGTAAAAATCGATCATTGAGGCCACGGCCAGATTTTCGGCATCCCATTTCCGGCGAAGCCGCAATTTACGATAATAACCACTAAGATGTTTATAAATTGCTTCTATGTTGACATTTGTTGGAAAAAAGGCTGCAGCTACGGGAACGATCTTTTCCTGAGGGGTGCCGGTAAAACCGGGAAGTCCCAGATCCTGAAAATTTACCGGGTCCTTTACTTCTATCTTTTCAAGATCGGATTGAAGATTACCCGAAAGATCCGGCCCGAGTATCACCTCATCCAGTTCGTTAACCAATTCGGTTAAACGTACTATGAGCAAACCTCTTTCGAAGATCTCGGGGGTTACTGTAGCTTCATAGTGGTTGTAATGGACCGATGAAAATAACAAGGTGTCACCCTTCTTTACAGTAATAGCATAATTTCCATAAAGGTCTGTAACCGAATTGTAGCGTGAAGATCTGTTAAGGATATGAATCCCCTCCACATCTTTTTCGTTCGTTATCTTACCCTGAAGCAGGATCTTTTCCCCGTCCTGTGACATCACGACTATAGGAATTGATAAGAACAGGAAGAGGAATATTTTTTTCACTACTGCAAATTATTCAGTGCTAATTAAAAAAACACACAAGTGTTTGTTAAATTTATCAAATATTTGATCCTCATGAAGAATTTGATCGTTGCGAGCACTTCAACAATACATGGTGAAGCTTATCTTGAATATTTACTCAGCCCTATTTCAGAGCTGTTTAAAAATACTTCAGAAATCCTGTTCATTCCATACGCAAGACCGGGAGGGATAAGTCTTGATGAATACACCGCAAAAGCAAGCGAAGCCTTCAGTAAAATAAACAAAACTTTAAAGGGAATCCATAGTTATAAGGACCCAATAGCTGCTATACAAAAGGCAGAAGGTATCTTTACAGGAGGGGGCAATACCTTCTTACTTGTTAAAATGCTGCACGATCTGGACCTGATGTCGGCTATGCGTACTGCTATATTCGACGGAACACCTTATCTTGGCACCAGTGCCGGCAGTAACATTTGCGCTGTTAACATGCAAACAACAAACGATATGCCCATTGTTTATCCACCCTCCTTTAAGACGTTAGGAGTTCTCCCGTTCAATATCAATCCGCATTACCTGGATCCAGATCCATCGAGCACTCATATGGGTGAGACGCGCGAAACAAGGATAAAGGAATTTCATACACAAAACACCATCCCGGTGTTGGGGCTTCGCGAGGGCAGTTGGCTTGAGGTTCGAGGTGACAAGGTGGTTTTAGGTGGAAATCACTCATGCAGGGTGTTTGTGAAAGATAATAATCCCTATGAAGTTAATAGCGGCACCCTAATTGATAATTTGTAGACCATGAAGCGTTCGAATTTCCTAAAAACATGTTTTTATTCCGGCCTGGGATTAGCAATGCTTCCACAGTATTCATTTATTCAGGAACAAAAAGTATACACCCGTGATCAGCTTATTGGAAAAGGAAATCCGGATATAGTGGGCGACTCTTATACCTCAAGAATGCATAAGGAAACCCTCCTTTGGTTTAAACGTATGCAGGCTGCCGCCGAGAAAGTTGGTATTAGTATAGAATCTGTTTCTTCATACAGAAGTTTTGAACGACAAAAGCAGATCTACGAAGGTAAGTACGATCGGTATACTGGTCAGGGCTTAACGCCTGAAGCAGCTATAGAGAAGATCATCGAATATTCTACCATTCCCGGAACTTCTCGCCATCACTGGGGGACCGAAATCGATATTATCGACGCTAATGTGCCCCGGCCACGAAACTTGCTCGTCCCGGAACACTATCACGGCAATGGTCCGTATTGCAAATTGAAGGATTGGATGGATGAACACGCAGAGTCATTCGGGTTTTATGAGGTCTTTACAGATAATCCGCATCGCAAGGGATTTGCTTACGAACCCTGGCATTTTAGCTATGCCCCGGTTTCTATACCTATGCTAAAAGCATACAGGGAAATGGATGTGAAGCAACTACTTAGAGATATGGAAATAAAGGGCTCTAAACACTTTTCGGATGATTTTATTGACAGGTATATTTCTGAAAATATCTTAGACATCAACCCCGATCTTTTGTAAATTTAACGCGATCAATGCTTTAAAATGAGTAGGAGAAATACTTGGAAAATAAGAATTTTCATAGGTCTGGCAATCGTTGCTTTTGCCTTTATGCGAAAGTGTGCCAGTACTGAAACCAATCCCTACACCAACAGAGAGCAGGCGATCGCTTTAGATCCTCAGGAAGAAATAATGTTAGGTGTACAAAGTGCACCGCAGATGGCGGCACAGCATGGCGGACTTTATCCCGATGAAAGTTTACAGGCTTATGTTGACAGGGTTGGCGATAAGCTGGTAGAAAACAGTATGGCAGCCAAAAGCCCATATCAATATGATTTCCACTTACTGACAGACGATCAGACCATCAACGCTTTCGCACTTCCCGGAGGCCAGATCTTTATAACTTATGCCTTATTTGAAAAGCTGAACGAAGACCAGTTGGCCGGAGTACTGGGGCACGAGATAGGACATGTACTGGGGCGGCATTCATCTGAAAGAATTGCAAATACCGAATTTTGGCAAACGGTCTCTCAGGGGGCCAATGTAGGGGTCAATGCCGGAGATCTCATTGCGGGTATTGGACAAAACACCCTGCTTACCAACGGCCGTGGAGATGAACTTGAAAGTGACGACCTCGGTGTCCTGATCATGATGAACGCCGGTTACAACCCTTATGAGATGATCAAGGTGATGGAAATTCTAAAAGACGCCGCAGGTCCGAACAGGGCGCCCGAATTTCAATCAACTCATCCGGATCCGGACAACAGGATAGAACGAATAAGAGAGTCGATAGAAAAATATGGTGGATAACAATTAAAATCCAACCTACCATCCCGCTTAGGCGGGATTTTGTTTTTACCTTTGTAATATGAATAAGAAAGTACTGCTTCTCATTCTTGATGGATGGGGAATCACACAAGATCCAACCGTATCGGCTATTGCCAGGGCAAATACTCCCTACATAGATTCACTTTACGAACGATTTCCACACGCATCACTTAGAACCGATGGATTGAATGTGGGTCTTCCTGAAGGGCAAATGGGCAATAGTGAAGTGGGGCATATGAATTTAGGAGCGGGACGTATCGTATACCAGGATCTGGCTAAGATCAGCCTGGCGATCGAGAATAATACCCTGAAAGATGAAAAGGTTCTTACCGATGCCTTCCAATATGCCATAGATAACAATAAGAAAGTTCATTTTCTCGGTCTGTTATCGGATGGTGGGGTACATTCTCATATCGACCACTTAAAAGGCTTATTGTCCACTGCTCAGCAACTGGGAGTGAAAAATATGTACGTTCATGCTTTTACCGATGGCAGGGACGTAGATCCCAGATCGGGAGCGGGATTTGTACAATCGTTACAAGAGCATTTAAAAGTTACAGGCGGAAAATTAGCCTCTATAATTGGCCGATATTATGCTATGGATAGGGACAAACGATGGGAACGAGTTAAAGAGACTTACGATCTCTTGGTCAATGGGAAAGGAACGCCTTCAGAAAATGCCTCTGCGAGCATTTTGGAAAGCTATGATACCGGAGTTACGGATGAATTTCTCAAGCCTATCGTGATGACTGAAAATGGACATCCGATAGCAACTATCTCGGAAAATGATGTGGTGATCTTCTTCAATTTTAGAACAGACCGCGGAAGACAATTAACCCAGGTACTTACCCAGGAAGACCTTCCGGATTACCAGATGAAAAAACTACCGCTTTACTATGTCACCCTTACAAATTACGACGACTCATTTCAAGGTGTCAAAGTGGTGTACAATAAGGAAAACCTTCACGACACCCTGGGGGAAGTATTGTCCCGTAATAAGAAACCTCAAATTCGAATTGCTGAAACCGAAAAATATCCACACGTAACTTTTTTCTTCAATGGTGGGCGGGAAATACCATTTGATGGAGAACGTCGTATTCTATGCCCATCACCCAAAGTGGCCACTTACGACCTGAAGCCCGAAATGAGTGCATTCGATATCAGGGATAAGATCATTCCGGAGATCGAAAAACGATCGGCAGACTTTATTTGCCTTAACTTCGCTAACCCTGATATGGTTGGGCACACGGGAGATTTCGACGCTGCGATTAAAGCCTGCGAGACGGTAGACCGATGCAGTCATGATATCGTGGAAACAGCACTTCAGCAGGGCTATGCAACTATAATTATTGCAGATCATGGCAATTGTGAGACCATGCGTAATCCCGACGGATCGCCGCATACTTCTCATACCACCAATCCGGTACCCATTATCATTGCAGACAACGACATCAAGGCTGTAAAGGATGGTATTTTAGGCGATATCGCACCCACCATTTTGAAATTGATGGGGATTGAAAAACCGGATGTGATGACGCGGGAATCGCTTGTCTAATCTTTCAGTATCGTAAGATTTCTTTGTATTTTTGCCGTTTAACCTACAGTTATCATGAAGGAGACGTATACCATCGCAGTTGATTTCGATGGAACAATTGTGGAAGATGAATATCCCGGAATAGGAAAACCAGTGATCTTTGCTTTTGAAACCATGAAGAAACTTCAGGAAGAAGGGCACAGATTGATACTATGGACCTATCGGAATGGTAAACATCTTGATGATGCGGTAGCTTTTTGTAAGGAAAACGGTGTAACTTTCTACGCAGTGAATAAAAGCTTTCCGGAAGAGACTTTCGACCCAAAGTACAGCAGAAAGATAAATGCCGATTATTTTATAGACGATCGCAATATAGGGGGATTGAAAGGCTGGGGCGAAATATATCAGTTACTCATAGGTGAAAAACCACCCGAAGTAAAGACCAAAAAACAAAAGAAAAGCTGGTTCCCATTTTAAAATATATTTATGATCATACCTAAAACCTCTGAAGAAATTGAACTTATGCGTGAAGCCGCTCTTGTGGTTTCAAAGACCTTAGGTATGCTGGCCAGTGAAGTTAAACCCGGTGTAACCACCAATATCCTGAACCAAAAAGCCGAGACATTTATACGTGACATGGGTGCTGTCCCTGGATTTTTGGGGCTGTACGATTGCCCTTCTACCCTGCTCACCAGTGTGAATGAAGCAGTGGTTCATGGCCTTCCTACCGATATTCCCCTGGAAGAAGGTGATATTGTAGCCATTGATTGTGGCGCTGTTTTACACGGTTTCTATGGAGACCATGCCTATACCTTCGAAGTGGGCGAAGTTGCTCCCGAGACTAAGAAATTACTCGATGTAACTAAAGAATCCCTGTATCTGGGTATCAGGCAGTTCAAAAAGGGAAATCGAGTGGGTGATATTGGCTACGCCATCCAGAATTATTGTGAGTCCTTTGGCTATGGAGTGGTTCGGGAATTGGTAGGTCATGGCCTGGGAACTAAACTACATGAGGACCCCGAGATCCCAAATTACGGCAAACGAGGGAGAGGAAAGAAATTCATTGAAGGGATGACCATAGCTATCGAACCTATGATCAATATAGGAACCCATAAAGTAAAACAGCTAAAAGACGGCTGGACCATTGTAACGCTGGACGGTAAACCCAGCGCTCACTTCGAACACGATGTCGCCCTGGTAAACGGTAAACCGGAATTACTTTCCACTTTTGCCTATGTGTATGAGGCCCTCGGTATTCAAAGTGATGAAGAAAAAGAATTCAGGCAAAAGGAATTAGTGCTCTAACAGGCCCGGCCATGCAAAAGATCTTTAAATTTTTTCTGAATTTATTCCCAAGACCCTTTTTAATTCGCCTGAGCTATTTAGCGCGTCCGATTCTGGCTTTCTTTTTAAGAGGAACTAAATACACCGATCCCATAGACGGGAAATCTTACCGAAAATTTCTGCCATATGGTTACGAGAAAGTTAGGGAGAATGTACTAGCCCCTGGAACGCTATCTCTGGAACGTCATCGTCTGTGCTGGCTTTACCTTCAGAAAGAAACAGAGCTGTTCAATCAGCCCCAGAAACTACTGCATTTTGCTCCTGAACAGGCTTTTCTGAAACGATTCAGAAAAATGAAACACCTGGATTATACCACCACCGACCTTAATTCACCCATCGCCGATGTAAAAGCAGATATTTGCAACTTACCATTCGATGATAATAGTTACGACTTTATTATCTGTAACCATGTTCTGGAACATATCCCAGACGATGAGAAAGCCATGAAAGAACTTTACCGGGTCCTCGCTCCCGGTGGAACAGCTATACTACAAGTGCCATTCGATCGTAACCGAAAAACCACCTTCGAGGACGATTCTATTACAGACCCCAAGGAAAGAGCCCGTATTTTTGGTCAGTATGATCATGTACGGGTGTACGGAATGGACTATTTTGAGAAATTAGCGGCAACCGGATTTATGGTAGAAGCCCTCGATTACACTACATCTTTTACCGATGAGCAGATCGACAGATATCGTCTGGCCAAGGGTGAGCTATTACCGGTTTGTAAAAAGTTATAATTCCGTACTCCCTTCTCTTTACCCAATAGTCTGAATTTATAAAGAGCGACCCTCATTCTTTGTGTTTTCACCGCTACTTAGCTACATTTAACTTAACTAGCATTGTCTTAGAAAGATCGTATGTACCGTTTTATCTATATACTTATTGCATTTTGGGTCAGTAGCTTCGCCCTGGGTCAAAGTCCGAGCGACTGTACCAATGCAATCCTGGTATGCGGGAATACTTCTTTTGGCCTGGAACCGGACGGAGTAGGTTTCGACGAGTTCTCTCTACCCGGGAATATACGACCCCCTTGTTACGATTTTAATAATAACACCATCTGGTTGCGATTCGTTATCGAAGAATCTGGACAACTTACCTTCGATCTTATCCCGGATAATAGTTCGGCAGACTACGACTTTGCCATCTATGGCCCTAATGTAACTTGTGATATGCTTGGCAGTGCAATTAGATGTTCGAGTACCAATCCTCAACAGGCAGGGGTGTCTGCCAATACCGGGCTTAACCTTACCGAAACCGATCACTTTGAGGGCCCGGGGGAAGATGGGAACGGATACCTGCAATATCTCGATGTGCTGGCCGGAGAAGAATATTTGATGCTTATAGATCGTCCCCATGGATCGGGTGGGTTTTCTATGGAAATGACAGGCTCCGCCATACTGCCCGAACAACCATTCGCTTACCCGATTGGTGATCTCGCAACTTGCGAAATGGACGAAGTTGTAGATGGGGCAACCGAATTTAATTTCGACCCGCTAATTCCTGAGGTCATACAAGGCCAGGCCAATATGACGGTGACATTTCACGAATCCCTGAACGACGCGAATATTGGTATTAACCCTATAATAAGTCCGTATACCAATGTGGCAAACCCCATGACGATCTATTATCGCGTGGAAAATAATAATTCGGGCTGTGTAGATATCAACGATTTTGAAATAAGCGTAGAGGAACCCTTTTCTGTAAGCTTGCCGGACGACCTCTTCGTTTGTAATAATACCTCCGATCCTGTTACCCTCGCCACCCAGTCCGGCTTTGCCTATTACCAATGGAGCACGGGAGAAGAAGGCCCAAGTCTCTCAGCCATAGAGATAACAGACGGGGGTGATTACTGGGTAAATGTAACCGACAACCAGGGGTGTAAGGTTCGTGCCTCCACTTTTGTGAATTCGTCCGAGATCGCTACTATAACCGATGTGGTGGTGGAAGATTTCAGGGGTTCGGATAATAGGGTCACTATTAGTGTAGAGGGAAATGGTGATTACCAGTTTCAGCTGGATGATCTGCTTCCATTTCAGGATGAAAATGTCTTCGATGGCCTGAGGCGAGGGTATCATACCATAACAGTCCGTGATAAGAAAGGTTGTGGTGCGATCGAGGTTGAGATCCTGATTCTCGATTACCCGAGATTCTTTACTCCTAATGGGGATGGCATAAACGATTACTGGCAAATAGAAGGTATCTGGGAATTTCCCGGGAGTAAGATCCTTATTTTCGATCGCTATGGCAGAGTGCTTAGCGGGATTAGATTAGATTCGGTTGGTTGGGATGGTACCGATGATAATGGGGTTGCGGTTCCTTCTAACGACTATTGGTTCTCGATAACTATGAATGACGGCCGGGAATTTCGTGGCCATTTTACCCTCAAGCGTTAATCTTTTTTTAATTTTTTTCTGAAGCCATCGGTCATGTAAACAGCTGCTGCACCCGTTGTATCCAGGTAAGTGAGATAGGCTTCCAGCTCTTCCGAATTTTCCAGCAAACTCGTACTGCGTTCCAGCCCCATAGCCATAAAGGCAGTAGCATAGGCATCGGCAGTGGCACAAGTTGAAGCGATAACAGTTGCACTAGTTAGATCGCTTTCTTTTGCCAGGCCGGTTAAAGGATCGATAGTATGCACATATTTCTTACCGGTTGCAGGATCGATCCTGAATTTTCGATAGTTCCCGGATGATGCCATAGCTTCGTTTGTGAGCTTAACCAGGGCATCGTATCCTCTGTCTTCAAGCTGGGAATCTACCGATTCTACCCCTACCACCCAGGCTTGTCCCTTATAGGTATTGCTACCAGCCGCCAGGATCTCACCACCAAGCTCGATCAGGTAATCCGTTACCCCTCTTGAATTTAAAAACGCGCCTAATTGATCGATACCATACCCTTTGGCCACAGCATTAAAATCGAAATAGATCTCTGGTCTTTGTTTTTTTACGGTACCTTCGGAAGTAAGGGTAACTTTATCGAAGCCAACATATGTTAGCAGCGAATCCAGAGTAACTTCATTTATTTCGGTTAGAGGTTTCACATCCCCAAAGCCATACGCATTTCGCAGTACACCTATGGTTGGATCGAAATACCCTTCAGAAGCCATAAAAACCTCTTCAGAAAGTATAAAAACCTCCTTGAATATCTTATCCACAACCAGGGTAGAATCTCCTTTATTAATTTTACTAATATCGCTTTGAGGCATATACGTACTCACCGAACGATTTACTGCATGAATCACAGAATCCACTCCTTTGATGGCGTCGAATTCATCCGCGGGAAAATAATAGATGGTATAGGTTGTTCCAAACGCCTCACCATTTAGAACTTCGGGAGCTCTTGGTCCCTTATCGCAGGAAACAATGGCCAACAGGCTAATTAAGAGAATTGCAAATTGTTTCATACCTCTTGTATACCTTTATAGACCATAGTGTAATCTTCGTCTTTTAGCACCGGTTTTGCATAATCGGAACCATGCCCAAGGCCCACGCCGGCATAATACGTCTTAGCTTCAAATTTTGCCGCATGCACTTTTATGGTTTCCATGAATACGGGATCATAGGCATGTGCGTCCTGAGGGTAAGAAGTGGCCCTAACGATCACGAAGTGAAGATCCTTGTTTTTCAGAGCTACGAACTGCGGATCTTTTTTAAGTTCACTGTTCACACCTAAAAATTCGAATCCCTGCTCTTCCAGATCCTTGCCAACAATATTCATGGCCAGGTAATGTAATTCCTGTTTAGTTAAGGGTTTAGACATTATTTAAATCGCACAAATTTTACTTCATTAAAATAGTAGGTGGGAATTTCCAGGTATTCACCCATTTCGATCTCATAC
>QQUG01000021.1 GCA_008501705.1 Flavobacterium sp. | reverse complement strand
GAGAGCGGCCTTAGAAGGGTTTATCAGCCTTGCTCCGGACGCCCTATCCCCTCTTGGGGGCTACCCCGGAAACGACGACGATGGCCGGGCCATGCAGAGACAACGTGACCGTGATGAAATGCTGGAAGATTTTATAGCAGCCTTCCGGTATTTGCAAGATCATGAAAAATGTAACGGCAATATAGGAGTTGTTGGATTCTGTTTCGGGGGCTATATCTCAAACATGATGGCTGTGAAATTACCCGATCTTAAAGCAGCAGTACCCTATTATGGAAGGCAACCTTCTGATGAGGATGTTCCTAAGATCAACGCACCCTTGCTACTTCAATATGCCGGACTCGATACCCGGGTGAATGAAGGCTGGCCGGCCTACGAGAAAGCGCTTCAGAAACACAACAAAAAATACGAAGCTCATTTCTACCCGGAGGTAAATCACGGTTTTCATAATAATACAACCCCCAGATATGATGAAGCAGCCGCAAAGCTGTCCTGGGAACGAACCATCGCTTTTTTCAGGGAACATCTTAAGTAACTTTCGGCCAATGAAGCGTTGGCCATAGTATTTTTGAGATTGACTTTACTTTTTCTTAGTTGAAATAATATAAAACCAATGAACAGAACGATCGATCTTCAGGGTCACCGGGGTTTCCGAGGCCTGATGCCGGAGAATACAATTCCTGGATTTCTAAAAGCCCTGGAAATTGGAGTATCAACACTGGAGATGGATCTTGCGGTTTCGGCAGATGGGCAACTGATCGTCTCGCATGAACCCTATTTTTCTCATGAGATATCCACAGACCCACAAGGGAATTACATTTCCGAAGAAAATGAATTAGAGCACAACATATTTAAAATGCCCTACGCCGAGATCAGGAAATACGATGTTGGGCTTAGGACTCACCCACGCTTCCCAGAACAGAAAAAAATTGCCGCTTTTAAACCCCTTCTCAACGATGTGATCCTAGAGGTAGAACGTGCGGCATTACAACATGATCATGCAAAACCATATTATAATATCGAAATTAAGCGCTATCCTATTGGTGATGAGATATATCACCCCAATGCGCAAGATTTTGCCCAGCTTGTAAGTGAAGTACTAGAGAAAATGAGCAAGGATGGGAAAAATGATCTAAAGGAACGTATTATCATACAGTCTTTCGATTCTGAATCCTTGCAGGCAGTTCGAAAAATCGATCCTGATCTAAGGCTTGCATTTCTGGTAGAAAACAACGCATCGGCTCAGCAAAACCTGGATGTTCTGGGTTTTACCCCCGAGGTTTACAGCCCTGCTTATCGTCTGGTAAATGAAGAGCTGGTGAAATTTTGTAAAAAAAATTCGATGGATCTCATCCCCTGGACCGTAAATTTGAAACAGGAGATGGTGCACCTGATCGAATTTGGCGTGGATGGGATCATCACAGATTACCCGAATATTTTGAAGGAGCTATTGGATTCAATGAAAATTGAGATAAAACATTATAACAAGCTATAAATATTTAATAAAAAGAACTTATGAGATTAGTTTTCACCTTGTTGCTGGGAGTATTGATGGTAAGCTGCAACGATCCCGTTACGGTAGATAAACCCAGCGAACCTACCTGGGCCTTCCCTTATTTCAAGAAAGTGGACAGCCTCAACCCTATTCTGAAGCCTTCCCCCGAATTGAGTTTTACAGATCCAATAACCAATACCGTAGCGAACTGGGAAGAGCGAAATGTACTCAATCCAACCGCTGTGGTTAGAAACGACACGGTTTTTCTTTTATACCGAGCCCAGGATCTGCAAGGTACCTCCCGGATAGGAATGGCGGTGAGCACCGATGGCCTCAATTTCGAAAAGTTACCCGAACCGGTCTTCTATCCTGATAACGATGACATGAAGGTATACGAATGGAACTATAAAAAAGACGGCAGCCCACAGGAAAACACTGAAGACTGCTATTTCTGCTATTTCGACGGGGTGGAAGATCCCAGGATAGTTAAGGATAAGGCAGGGGTATACTTCATGACCTACACCTCTTACGACGGTAAAACAGCTCGCTTAAGCATTGCTTCTTCCCCAGATCTTAAGAGCTGGACCAAACACGGGCTCGTAATGAAGGACTCCACTTACAGGGATACCTGGTCTAAGGCCGGAGCGATCATTGCCGGGCAAAAGGGAAATGACATCGTAGCCAAAAAGATCGGGGGAAAGTACTGGATGTACTTTGGGGATACTAATTTATATATGGCTACCTCCACCGATCTTATAAATTGGGAAGTCGCCATAAACGAAGAGTCGAAGAAACGAATTTCTGTTTTACACCCGCGTATGGGCTATTTTGATAGCAGATTAGTGGAACCCGGACCCTACGCCTTGTACCGGGAAGAAGGGGTGGCGCTGATCTACAACGCCAGTAATGCCGCTAATTATAACGATCCTGAATTGCCAAAATTTACCTATGCTGCCGGACAGGCCTTGTTTAGCGGGGATCAACCCTATAAGCTTATCGACCGCACCGAAAGCTATTTCATATATCCGGATAAAGACTATGAAAAGGTTGGGGAAGTAAATGAGGTTTGTTTCGTGGAAGGCCTGGTATATTTTAAGGATAAATGGTTTTTGTATTATGGAACGGCCGATTCGAAGATCGCGGTGGCAGTTTATGAGCCTTCTTCAGAATAACTTTGTAACCCTGTTGCTCACGTTTCAGAAGAAATTAAACAAAAAAGTAATCAATGAAGAATAAATACCTCGCATACGGAATTTCATTAGGAATAGGAATGGGAGTAGCATTCGGCGTAGCAATGGATAATCTGGGAATGGGAATAGGAGTTGGAATTGCCATCGGTGCTGCCCTGGGAACTGCTTTTGGTGCATCGAAAACCAAAAAGAAGGATGATGAAGAACAATAGCTAAACCACTAAACAAATTCTTTTAGTACTTTTAGGTGTACCATTCAGGGAAATACTTTAAGTTTTATGGCCAATTCTTCCTCCACCAAGAAGTACTACCACATAGTGGTGCTGGTCATGGTGGTATTCTTCGCCATTTCTTTTATCACTAATATTCTTAATTCCATCATTGTAGACGTAAAGGAAAGCTTCGATCTAAGTCTTAGCCTTGCCGGCCTCCTACCCTTCTCTTTCTTTATTGCTTACGGTGTTATGTCGATCCCAGCCGGTTTTCTGTCTGAGAAATACAGCGACCGTACTTTACTTTCGGTTTCCTTTGCCACCATAATTATAGCCTGCCTGATCTTTGTCATCTTTCCCGGATATATCGTTTTTAGCCTTACTTTGTTCTTTCTCGGTTGCAGCATGGCAGTTTTGCAGGTGATCATCAACCCCATGCTACGAGCGGCGGGAGGCGAAGAACATTTCGCATTCAATTCGGTGCTGGCACAACTGGTCTTTGGCCTGGCGTCCTTTGCCAGCCCCTACCTCTATATGTACCTGGTGAACAAAGAAGAGTCTTCCTCAGGGATGGCCGATGCAATACGCAGCCTCGTCCCGGAAGAACTTCCTTGGGTGTCGCTTTATGTGGTTTTTGCAATAATAGCCCTCATTCTTTATATGGTTGTACGTTTTACCCGATATCCCAATTATGCTAAAAAGGAGTCGGAAAAATCGGGAGACAGGCAATCCTACCTCAGCTTATTAAAGAACAAATGGACCCTTTTGTATTTCTTCGGAATCTTTTGCTACGTGGGCACCGAACAGGGAATTGGAAACTGGATCTCACAATTTCTGAATGATTATCACGGCTTAGATCCGCAGTCAACCGGTGCCAATACGGTCTCCTATTTTTGGGCTATGCTTACTGTGGGATGTGTGTTGGGGCTTTTATTACTGAAGATCATGGATAGCCGTAAATTACTAATTGCCGCGAGTTTAGTTACCATTGGCTGCCTTATCATAGCCATTTTTGGTTCTTCTGAAGTGGCTCTCCTTGCCTTTACAATGCTGGGATTCTTTATTTCGGTGATGTGGTC
>QQUG01000165.1 GCA_008501705.1 Flavobacterium sp. | reverse complement strand
AGTTATTTTCTTCTTTGTAATTTAATGGTCCAATAAATTCGTTAACCTCAGTTTCGGTGGGTTCAGGAATCTCACACCAGAGGATTTGGTTATGTGTCTCAACGATATCGCCATTGTTCGTATCGATCAATATCGACCAGCTCTCGTTCTGAACAGTATTTCTTAGATTGAAATTCCATACTAGTGATAACTCGCTACTTTCAGTAACAATAAAATTCAATTCGGGTGTGATGGTCTTATCGAACAGACCTCCGCCACTTATCCGAAGCTCATCTTCATTTGAGGAAGCTAACATCCTGAATTTTTCCTTCGGAATTTTCCCTAATGAGGCCACCGCCTTCTCCAGGGAAGTTACAGCGTCGATCTTCGGACTGGCCGAAATTTTCTTCCGGCCTGAAAATTCAGTAAAGAAATTATAATGATTCGTAACCAACTCCTGTCCTTTCAGATGAATAGAAGACTCGGTACCGATAATAGGAATACCCTCGTAGTTTTGAACAAAGTAAATATGATGAACACCACTTGTGCTACTCACGTGATCTGCGGTTACTTTCCATTTGATATCCATAGTAGCTATGAGACCTTTCTCGTTCTGACTTGAAATAAACTGCTCAACCAACGCATCAGGCGATTGCGCATAGATGTGACCGATCAAAAAAGAAAGGATAATCAATATGATATGTCGTTTTACACTAAACAATACAATTATTTCTTTACAAGTTGCTTTACAATTTCAGCTTTATCAAATTCAAACTTTACAAAATAAACTCCGTCATCAAGACTCTCGACATTTAGTTGTGTCTGATATGACGTTTTGGACAAATCGTATGATCTCACCGTTCTACCTGTTACGTCTATAATATTTGCCCATAATATTTTACTTTTTCCATTGAATACAATATCAACTACACCTTCAGTTGGGTTAGGATATAACTCTATATCTAATCCATCGTCTGTATATTCATAATGTACTTTTAGGTCCAAAGAGAGTGTACAATAAGACGTATTTCCACTTTCATCAATTAGAGTGAAATTTATATCCATTTCGCCGGGTTCAACTTCAGTACCAGGTGGTGGATCTTGTAAAATAGAGATCTCTCCAAAACAATTCTCCTCGTATCCTACAGTATATCTATAATCCTCAAGGAAATACTCTGTTGCTGGTTGATAATAATAAACCATAGCGGATTCACATATTGGAGTTGGTGCTTCAGTATCTTCCACCAACGTAAAAAACCCAATGGCCGAAGACGCCGAATAACAATCGGAGTCCTCTATTTCGTAGATAACTTCGTGAGTTCCTAATTCCAAATCAGTTGTGAGGACAGTAAAGCTTCTACCATCACCATTGTCAACCACACCCGGCCCACTATATACGCCTCCGTTCGGGATTCCTCCTGTAAGAATGACAGCTTCTTGATTTAGACATATCAATTCATCCATATCAAATTGAGCAGTAGACGGCATAGTATTAAAATCTATAATTTCATCGCCAATTCTATCAGGCGAACCTTGCTTTGCATATATACCTAAGCCCCGTTTTGCAAATCCTTCCCAGAGCAGGCAATCGCTCTCACCGTCGTAAATTATATAATTTGCCTTGGCAATCGCATCTCTGGCATCTACAAAACCCGGCTCGCACGGCATTAATTTGAGAGCTTCGGTAACTATAGCGATCGCTCTTATATTTCCGGCATCTGCCTGGGTTCCCGTGTAATTGTACACATCAGGATCGAAACCATATTCATCTATAAGGTTCCAGGTAATTTCCCAAAGCATACTTGCCCAAACAGCTCCAATTTTATGGACATCACCAGGATAATTGGCAATATCTTCATAGGTGAGTGGATTTACACTTAAATCTGTAGAATAGTGATACAAATTGGTTCCTTTACCTGCTGGCCCTTTACTTTGTATATAATTTCCAAATCCCTGGTGATCCTCCCTGGTTTCTTCGGGTTTTATAGTCAACACTTTTGCGTACCAATCACTATACCCTTCCCCCAGGTTTTCGTTATTAAGTACACAATATGAGTCGGATCCTGCGAATACCATACGAGTAGTTAGTCCATGAACATATTCATGGATCAACACATCAGAATCTAAAGCAGCATCCTTGTCCCTACAAATAGAAATTCGAATGGTAGATGTGTCCCCATCATGTGTAACTGAAAAGCTGGAACCGCATCTTCCACTATTTATTTGGGTTAAAACTTTAACCGCATCATTTTCAAGACCACCACGGCCATAATTATTCTTCTGGAAATTTCTTGCCTCCTCATCAAAGCCATAGATGTATAAGATATCATGAAGGCTGTTCATTACATAAAACGCATTGGATGCTGCCGCCTCTTCCCACCTATGCTGTAAACTAAAGATAGTGTCAAGTTGGAAACCTGTAAAATTTAACATTTCTCCTCCATCTGCCGTGTAATTGTTAAAGGCTTTGAGATTCATATTGTTTCCTTCTGTAGTAGTTAATTCTGCGCCAGTTACGCCATCAAGATCATGCCAGCCATAGGGAGAAGCCAAAGGATGCCAGGGTTGTTCAACAATAGTTCGTTCACCATAGTACGGGTTTTCAACCGGAAGTTCGAAAACTTCGTAACATTCGGTACAGGAGTTATTTTCTTCTTTGTAATTTAATGGTCCAATAAATTCGTTAACCTCAGTTTCGGTGGGTTCAGGAATCTCACACCAGAGGATTTGGTTATGTGTCTCAACGATATCGCCATTGTTCGTATCGATTAATATCGACCAGTTTTCGTTGTTGTGGTTATTCTTTAAATTGAATTTCCATACCAGCTCCAGTTCATTCTTATTGTTTATTTTGAAATTCAATTCGGGCGTGATGGTCTTATCGAACAGACCTCCGCCACTTATCCGAAGCTTATCTTCATTTGAGGAAGCTAACATCCTGAATTTTTCCTTCGGAACCTTCCCCAGGGAGATTACTGCTTTCTCCAGGGCGGTTATCGCATCGATCTTCGGACTGGCCGAAATTTTCTTCCGGCCTGAAAATTCAGTAAAGAAATTATAATGATTCGTAACCAACTCCTGTCCTTTAAGATGAATAGAAGACTCGGTACCGATAATAGGAATACCCTCATAGGTTTGAATAAAATAGATATGGTGGACATCACTTGTGCTGCTCACGTGATCTGCCAGCACCCTCCATTGAAAATCCTTTTTAGCCACAACGCTATTTGCTGCATCACCAGTAATATATCGCTCGACCAACGCATCAGGAGATTGTGCGCTCATGCCCACGAAGGACAGACACAAAATAATGATTATTCTATGTGAGAAGAACTTACCCATAGTATAAAGAAAGACCCCAAATCTTTTTTTTTCAGAATTGATAAAAAAATATCAATCCATTAGCATTTTACCACTAATATAATCAATTTTTAACTAATTTTAACATTTTTTTTTTAGCCAAACCATTTATTTGTTATTGATTTGTCAGTTTTTTTGAAGAGCACAACCTTTTATTACTTCTTTCTCGGAAGCAAGTCTCTTCTACAACAATGCTTAATAAACAGTATCCAGTGCATTCGAATGCCATAGATTTCACTATTTTAGTGTTTGATTCTATCCACAATGGAACAACCAGATCAACTTATAAATGCCATGCAAGCCGGAGACGAGTTGGCCTTTACAAAATTGTATGGTATGTATTCGGAAGCGCTGTTTGGCATTATTTATAGCGTCGTGGGCGATCAGGAAGTTGCCGAGGAGGCACTACAGGATGCCTTCATTAAGATCTGGAATAATTCGGCCGACTATTCATCTATTAAAGGCCGTTTCTTTACATGGATCCTTAATATTGCCAGAAATACCGCTATAGACAAGACGAAGTCCAAGGCTTTTAAGAACAGCAGGAAAAACCTATCAACCACTAATTTCGTAGATATACTGTCGTCCAGCGATAACCTGAACAAAAAAACAAATGCCATAGGGATAAAAAAGTATG
>QQUG01000198.1 GCA_008501705.1 Flavobacterium sp. | reverse complement strand
CCTATTGGAGGGTATCGGGGGTATTATGGTGTACAATATCAGCGATCCAAATGCACCCATATTTCTTGAGTATGAGAACAACCGCGATAATACACCTGGGGGAAATGAAAGTGGCGACCTTGGGCCTGAAGGTATCTTGTATATTAGCCCTGCCGACAGCCCTACAGGAAACGGACTGTTGGTTGTCTCAAACGAAGTGAGCGCGACAATATCTGTCTATTCTATAGATAATGATGTACTTTCGGTTGTCGACAACCAGATAGACAGTATTGGCTTTGCTATGTTCCCAAACCCCGCCAGTGGCCAGGTGTTTTTCAGTGTGCCCGGGGATTACGAACTTTTCGATATCTCCGGAAGGAGCATTCGGAAAGTGAAGGATGCAGTCTATATGGAGGTTTCATCCCTTCGCACCGGAACTTACATAATGAGAAATAAAAAAGGTGTCACTAAAAAGCTCACGATAATGTAATTCTTTTTCATATAGATAGTTTGTTAAACCCGTTTTCGAATTTTTGAAAGCGGGTTTAATTTTTAACGTATTTTTGTGGCATAATCCATGTTTGCATGTTAAAAGTTAAGGCCTGGATCTCGGCTGCACGATTACGAACACTGCCTTTATCCGTTTCTGGAATTCTTACGGGTAGTGCTGCAGCCTATGGCGGTGGGTATTTCAATCTCCCTGTATTCTTACTCGCTATAGCTACCACCCTTGGTTTTCAGATCCTTTCCAATTTCGCCAACGATTATGGGGATGGCCTTAAAGGCACCGATAATAAAGATCGCGTTGGGCCGGCAAGGGCTCTTCAGAGCGGGCTTTTAAAAGCACGCGAATTAAAGCGTGGAATGATCGTTACTACGATTATCACTTTAATACTTGCAAGTTTACTTATCTTTTATGCCTTCGGAAATGAAAACTTCCTGCTATCTTTTATTTTCTTCAACCTCGGTATAGCTGCCGTAATCGCGGCCGTGACATATACGGTGGGTAAATCTGCTTACGGCTATCGGGCGATGGGAGATCTCTTTGTCTTTGTTTTCTTCGGAATTGTAGGAGTTATGGGTAGCTACTTCCTTTATGCTCAAAGTTTGGGTGAATACATTGTCCTCCCGGCGATAACTATTGGCTTACTTAGTACGGCTGTTCTCAATCTGAACAATATGCGGGACCGCATCAGTGATGCAAGTGTGAATAAGAATACACTAGCAGTACTACTTGGGTCGGAACGAGTGAAAATGTACCACACATTTTTAATAGTATTGGCATTGATCACTGCAGGGATCTATATATGGCTTGAACATACAAGCTGGATTCATTTTCTTCCAATGATCGCCTTTATCCCGCTTTTCCTGAACCTGATAAAAGTGCTTAAAACCAAAGATGCTACAACCCTCGACCCCGAATTGAAGAAAGTAGCTCTAAGCACCTTCCTTTTCTCCCTGCTGTTATTTGCATCAAACTTCTTTTAAGTTTATCTTTCTGTAAAATTAATATCACATGAAAATCACATTTTACGGTCACAATAGCCTGGCCATTCAGATTGCGGGTAAACAGATTCTCGTCGATCCATTTATTAGTGGAAATCCTCTGTCTAAGGATAAGGTCGATATCAATTCACTAAAGGCAGATTTTATTTTATTAACACATGCACACCAGGACCATACTCTAGATGCAGAGGCCATAGCCGGTAATACTGGCGCCACTATCGTTAGTAATTATGAAATAGCTACACATTACGAACAAAAAGGCTGCACAGTGCACCCAATGAATCACGGCGGGAACTGGAAATTCGATTTCGGAAATGTGAAATATGTGAACGCCATCCATACCTCCTCTTTTCCTGATGGTAGCTATGGGGGACAACCGGGAGGATTTGTAATTGAAGGGGAACATAAAAATATATACATAGCAGGAGATACAGCTCTTTCCATGGATATGAAACTCATCCCAATGCAGACTAAACTGGACCTTGCTATTTTACCCATAGGTGACAATTTCACTATGGGAATTGACGATGCTATCATTGCGAGCGATTTCCTGGATTGTGATAAGGTATTAGGCGTTCACTATGATACATTCGGATATATTGAAATAGACCACGACCTTGCCAAACGTAAATTTTACGATGCCAACAAAGATCTTATGCTGCTGGAAATTGGCGAGTCCATCGAACTTTAGTATGTATAGAATCCCACGACAAAATAAGGGTTCCCATTTATGATAACCGCCTCGTTTAAAAAGCATCGGCTGGTGTTTAAAAAAGCCAGCGGCACCTCGCGAGGTGTATTAACTACGAAGGATACCTGGTATCTTATTTTACGTGATGGTAAGAGTTACGGGATAGGAGAATGTGCTATGTTCAGAGGGTTAAGTGTGGATGACAGACCGGATTTTGAACAAAAACTGCAATGGGTCTGTGATAATATTGAAATGGGGGAGCAAGAAATTCTCCATAACCTTGAACAATTTCCTGCTATCCAAATTGGAGTTGAAACAGCCTTTCGTTCGTTGAGAGCTAACGATCCTTTTCAAATTTATCCTTCCCAATTTTCAAGTGGGAAAGAATCTGTTGCAATAAACGGACTTATATGGATGGGAAGTGCATCCTTTATGAAGGAGCAGATCGCAGAAAAACTGGAACAGGGCTTCAACTGTATTAAAATGAAAATAGGAGCGATCGATTTCGAGACAGAATTATCGCTTTTACGATCCATCCGAAAGGAATTCAGCGAATCTGAAATAGAACTGCGAGTCGATGCGAACGGAGCTTTCCAACCACAAGATGCTTTAGAGAAATTAAAACGGCTGTCCGATTATCAACTCCATTCCATCGAGCAGCCTATAAAAGCCGGTCAGTTAGATGAAATGGCACAATTGTGTTCGCGTTCACCCCTGGCCATAGCGTTGGATGAAGAGCTCATAGGTGTGGTAGGTTCCGAAGAAAAAAAATATCTGCTAAACACCATCAAACCTCGATATATCATACTTAAACCTAGTCTGGTTGGAGGGTTTGGCGGCAGTGACGAATGGATAGCGCTAGCCGAACAAAATGGAGTGGGCTGGTGGATAACTTCGGCTCTGGAAAGTAATGTAGGATTAAACGCTATTTCACAGTACACCTTCATAAAAAATAGTAAATTGCCACAAGGATTGGGAACGGGTAGTTTGTTTACCAACAACATTCCATCACCACTCACAGTAAAGAATGGACGGCTTCAATACATCGACGATAAATCATGGAACGTCGAACTGTTGAAGCTCTAAATATTTATAGCAAAATGTACATAGCTCAGGCATATAATTATTTACACGATTGGTGGCGCTATCTGCTGCCTATTGCAGGTTTGTTAGGACTTACCGCGCTTAACTATGCGGTAGTGCTGCTTTTAGATATTGATGTAGATACGCTAATAAAAGAAGAGATCGCAAAAAAAGGTTCCAACAGGGTATTTCTTGAGAATATCGCACCAATGGCAGTCTTTCTGGTCGCTCTCTTTGTTTGGGTGAAATTTGTACATAAACAATCCATAAGATCCCTCACTACAGCGAGAAAGAAAATAGACTGGGGGAGATTTGGGTTCGGATTTGGTATCATTGCGGTAACCACGATAGGACTCACAGCTGTAGATTATTACGCAAACCCAGATGATTATGTATTACAGTTCGACTTGGTTCCATTTCTATTCCTGGCATTGATCGCTATCATTTTTATACCCTTACAAACCAGTTTTGAAGAATATATGTTTCGTGGATATCTCATGCAGGGAATTGGAGTTCTCGCAAAGAATAAGTGGGCTCCGCTGGTGCTAACATCCATCATTTTTGGCGGTCTGCATTTTCTCAACCCTGAAGTGGAAAAACTGGGGAGCGTAATGATGGTCTACTACATTGGGACCGGATTCTTCCTGGGAATCATTACCCTAATGGATGATGGGCTGGAACTGGCCCTTGGGTTTCACGCCGGTAATAATCTGGTGGCTGCCTTACTGCTTACGG
>QQUG01000109.1 GCA_008501705.1 Flavobacterium sp. | reverse complement strand
CGCACTGCCGCAATAGCCCGAAAAGAAAGAAGGGAATCTTGATATTTGATAGTCGCTAGCTTGGGAGTAAGACTGTCTATTAGCCCTACCCTACCCGCATTGGCTGCAAACCATACGCGATCTTCGTTCAGGGGAGCAATGGCCCGAATACTTACACTATCCTGGAAGACCGGGATGATCTCAACCGAGCTGAATTCTTTGGAAGAGTTTCCATTGCAAAATGTAAACAGAACAAAAATGAATACTAAGTAGAGAAAGCGCATAATTAATTTTTGCCAAAAGTAACCAAAAGTATTCATTGCATTATGATACCTTTGCGGTTCAAGTAAAACTTCATGAAATTACACCGAAATCTCGTATTCGCAACCATAGATTCACTTCATCTAATCTTTAATGAAAAGAAGCAGGCAGATAAAGTGCTAAAGGATACTCTAAAGCGCGATAAGCGATGGGGTTCCAGGGATAGAAGTTTTATTGCTGAAACTACCTACGACATCGTTCGTTGGAAAAGGCTTTATGCCGAAATCGCCGAAGTAAAAGAACCTTTCGACAGGCCTAACCTCTTTCGTCTTTTCACCGTCTGGGCGATACTAAACGGAATCCGTCTACCGGACTGGCCACAGTTTGAAGGTACACCAACCCGAAGGATAAAAGGGCGATTCGACGAGCTCTCCAAAATAAGAAAGATTAGAGAGTCCATCCCGGATTGGCTGGATGAACTGGGAGAAAAAGAGCTGGGTAAAAACTGGGACACCGAATTACATGCCCTCAATGCCCTTGCCGATGTAGTACTTCGGGTAAATACCTTAAAGGCAACCGTTAAGGATGTTCAAAATGCCTTGTCTGATGCCGAGATAGAAACAGAAACCATTAAAGGCTATCCTACTGCTCTAAAACTAAAGGAACGCACCAATGTATTCACTACCCAAGCTTTTAAGGATGGTTGGTTCGAAGTACAGGATGCTTCTTCTCAAAAGGTGGCAGAAATGCTGGAGCCGAAGCCTGGAATGAGGATAGTGGATGCCTGTGCCGGTGCCGGAGGCAAGAGTCTGCACCTTGCGAGCTTAATGGAGAATAAAGGCCAGGTGATCGCACTGGATATTTACGATAACAAACTCTCCGAGCTTAAAAGACGTGCCCGAAGAAACGGAGCGCACAATATTGAAACCCGGCATATCGATTCTACCAAAGTGATAAAAAAGCTAATAGGGAAAGCCGATAAGGTGTTGATAGATGCTCCTTGTTCTGGTTTGGGAGTGCTTCGTAGAAACCCGGATACCAAATGGAAGCTAAATCCCGATTTCCTGAAATCGGTTGAGAAAACCCAACGCGACATCCTGGAAAGTTATTCCCGTATGGTAAAGCCGGGAGGGCAACTGTTATACGCAACATGCTCTATACTTCCTTCGGAAAATGAAAAACAGCTCGCTTATTTCTTAAATTCGGAAGCGGGTAAGGAATTTAGTTTGCTCAGGGAAAACCGAATATCGCCGGCGAAAAGTGGATTCGATGGCTTTTATATGGCTTTACTTCAGAAAGAATAATTCTAACACAACAAAAAAAGCCTTTCTATATAGAGAAAGGCTTTCATAATCAAATAATACCTCTAAAGGTTTATTTAATGATTACTTTTTTGCTTTGACTAAAACCACTGTTGTTTGTAACTCGAACTATATATACACCCGAAGCAAGCGATCCTTTATTGAATACGCCGCGGTGATTTTGCCCCGAAGTATCCAGTCTTCCCTTAGTAACATTTCTGCCTTGAATATCTATAAGATCAAATTGCAAGTCGCCAAGATCTTTTGTACTACTAAGAAAGACCTCATATTGGTCACCTGAAAGTGGGTAAATTGCCATCTGAGCTTCATTCGCAGTGAGGTCTTCATTGCCGAGGATAGGAATATTTTCCAGGTTAAAAGCTGCGATCTTAGTATACCATTGATTCACAAACTTGAAATATTGAGAGGTAAACCAAAAAGTTTCCCCGTCCGGATCCATGGTAAGGTGTGCGTAATCACCATATCTGTTCGTTCCAATTTGCCATCCGAAGCCTTCCTCTATCACCTGCTCTTCAAAACTCATTTGTCCAAGAGGGTCACCCTCCAATCTCCCTGTGTATCTAAGTCCGACAGCCGTATTAGCACTTCCTACGCTATAGGCAAGTGCTATATTCCCGCTGGTATCCATTCCCATACTTCCCATAAATCTACTTTCTCCGTCATTTAAGGTCCATGTTCCTTCCTGATGAATACTGAAAGAACCTGTCCCTGTATTTCGTAATTCGATCCATCTGATTCCCGCACGGTTTTGCCCGTTTACGTCTACGTTGAAATTTATTAAGAACGAATTATGGCCCGGGAAACTGCGGTAATTTGCCATATAAGATATAATGCCTGCCTGGCTGTCTAAACGCTGACTTGTATTAGGCTGTGGTATATCACCCGATCCAAATACAAAGAAAGTACTGTCGAAAGGTTGCACTGCTATAAGGTCTGGTGCCGATATAGTAGAATTTGCCGGGGTAATAAAATCAACGTTGATCTCCCAGATCTTAATATGATCGAAAGTCACACCCGGCCAGCCGTCATCCTGTAAATACACTATATAACCCGGTACATTCGCCGGTGCCGTTGTTCCAAGGAGGTTGGCAGGCTCCGGGCTAAATACGGTATTTGGATTGAAAACAACTCCTGGCAGATTAAATCCAACGATAGTAGGATTTGCCGCCCCGGCGATCATGGCAGCTCGGTCCAGGGCATAAACCCTGTTACCCGTAAATTTGTTGGCGGTGAGATAATATGCGTCCGGCCATACCCCGTAATGTGGGTAATCCGGGAACGCATCCAGCGGAAAGCTGTACAAATTATAAGTCCCCGTTGGATCGGGTGTGGTAGACACCCCAATGATCAATGCGTCATCACTGGTCCTGAACTGACTCACAAAGAATCTATCGGCTAGCTGATCGTACATAACTATTGGGTCCCCATCATTGTTTCCTGAATTCAAAAAAGTACTAAGAGCGGTTGGCCCGGCGAGTACATTGCCAGATTTATCAAAGATCTTTACAATGGTATTAACTGCATGAACATAGTGGTTAGGACCCACAGCTCCTGTTGGATCCGGCGGAATGAAATTTCCTGCTTCACCCACACTGGAACCATCAAAATTCACCAGGATCTCGCGGGCAGCCCTTGTAGATGCATCTTCCTGTACCATTGGATCCGGCCCGAGCGGTAAGGCATCCGGATTGGATTTGGTGGGTCTTCTAAGGTTATTCTGAATAAAGGTTGGGTTATCAAGATCGGTAACCGGGGTTACAGTTTCATATTCACTAAAAGGTAGCGTTTCTCCTAAGAAAGTTCCATATTCGATGCTCGCGGCTTCGAAACTGGATTGAGAGTACCCAACTGTACCGGCAAAAAGTAAAATCGTTAAAAGGTAATTGATATTTTTCATATAAAGTTTTAAGGTGTACAAGATATTCAATTCTCGCCTAAATTATTTGCTAAACGAAAATTTTTATACAAAAAAAGGCGGCCAATGGCCGCCTTTTAGAATTTTAATCGCTGGGGTTATTTTACAATAATCCTCGCTGTTTTATAAGAAGTGGTCGTTTGTCCACCAATGCGGATCAAGTATACGCCACTGGCTGCTTTGGCCATATCCAGGTTCATTCGGTAAGCACCATCAATTTTTGGCAGCGTCTTACTGAAATCGATCTCCTGTCCTAATACGTTGTATAGTCCAAGATAAACCCCACCGTCGAAGTCGGTTCTTAGAGTAACTTCAAATTGGTTGTTGTCCTTAGATACTACGATTAGATCTGAATTAGAAATAGCGGCATCGTTAATTCCAAGATCACCAATATTAGCAGTATAATCTTCGGTTTCGCCATACTGAGTAGTAGCACATGCATCGTTAGGAACTGCTTCCTGCCATGCACTCTTCACTCTCATTCTGTGCTCTCCTAAGGCTGCATTAGCAGGTACGTTAAGATCTA
>QQUG01000005.1 GCA_008501705.1 Flavobacterium sp. | reverse complement strand
TCGATTATGGAACCTCTAGTGCGTTAGACAATACCAACAAAGTATTGGTTGGTGGCAGATTCCAGGAAACTGTGGAGTTTGACCCGGGATCAAACACAGATGATAAAACAAGCCATGGAGGTTCGGATGGCGTTCTCCTTTGTTTCGATCTTGACGGGACCTACAATTGGGCTCGTTCATTTGGTGGGCCTAATCGCGATTTCGTCTGGGCACTGGACATAAATGATCAAAATGAAACAATACTTACAGGATACTTTAACGAAACTTGCGATTTTGATCCAGGACCAAATTCATTTAATATAACATCTCAGGGGGTTAATAATATGTTCGTCTCAAAATTTAATTCCGCAGGTGATTTTATACAAGCAGTAGCCGCATTAGGAGAAGGTGAAATAGTTCCAAATGATGTTTACATCGATAGTAATAGCTCGATATTCATTACAGGCTATTTCCTGGAAACGGTCGATTTCGATCCCGGCCCGGATGTAGTTAGCAGAACGTCTACCGGATTTGATGATATATTTTTACTAAAATTAAAGGATGATCTTGAATTTCAATCGATCATTACCTATGGATCGGCAGATGTGGATCGCGGAAATTCTGTTATCCTAGATGACCTAGACAACATATTGCTTTCAGGAGAATTTAGTGAAACCGTAGATTTCGATCCGGGAACAGGTAGCACTAATCTTAGTTCGAATGGATCCAGGGATGTATTTTTATTGAAATTAAAACCCGAAGCATTGTCTCGAGACGATTTCAATAGTGATACTGATTTCCAATATTATCCAAATCCAACTTCGGGTATACTAAATATATCTTTTGGTTCCATGGAAACGAGGATCGATATGGTAATATATGATGTTACTGGTAAACTGGTAGATAAAAAACAATTTTATAATCGTGAAAATATTTCATACTATTTACCAGGAAGTACAGGATTAAAGTTGGTCCAATTGACAACAAACGATTCATCGACTTCATTTAAAGTTATAAAAAATTAAAAGTACCGAAGGTATTGAGCATTGAAGAATTAATACACGGATGTAAACGGCAGGATCGCAGGGTTCAGAAAGCATTGTTCCTAAAATATAAGGACCTGTTATACAACATCTCGCTGAAGTATTGCAGGAATGCTACCGAGGCCGAAGATAATGTGCACGATGCATTTATCACCGTATTTGAGAAGATAAATACCTATAAAGGTGATGGATCTTTCGAAGGTTGGATGAAACGAATCACCATCTTTAAGGCAATAGACAAATTTAAGGATGCGATCCGGTTTAATTCGGAAATAGAAGAAACAGCCGAAGAAGATACCAGCATACCGGAAGACCATAAACCCGATCTGGCGGAGATCCTACAACTGTTACAGAAACTACCGGATCAATACAGGCTGGTCTTCAGTTTATATGAATTGGATGATCACTCTCATAAGGAAATAAGCGAATTATTGGGGATAAGTGAAGGTACTTCGAAATCGAACCTACACCGGGCGAAAGCCATACTAAAAGAACGGATTCTTGCCCTGAAGGCAAGTTCCCACAACAGCATGAAATGATGGAAGAAAAAAAGGACATTGGCACATACTTCAAAGAGAACCTGGCTACAATGCAGCAGCAGGTCCCCGAAGCTCTTTGGGAAAGGATAGACACTACCCTGGATGCAAAAAACCGACGCAAACGAAGATTCTTTTGGCTGTTATTCGGCACTGTGGGGATTATAATGGTAGGTGTAGTTTATTTCTGGTACTTTGGAAGAACGACAAGAAATATTCAACCGTATCAAATTATTGAGATAGATACAAATCCTTCCGTTGAAACAGAGGATAAAGGAATTAATCCCAGTAAAAAAACCGTTGCTTTTCCTAAAACCGATTCTATCGATGAGACAAACACTTCAGAAGAACAAATAAAGAAAAACAATCCGGGCCAAAGTGAAGTAAAAAAGAAGTCTGACACCTACCTCGATTCCTTTACCGAATCTAAAACCACCTATTACTATTACCGAAGCAGCGATGAACAAAAGATCATTACTACCGATAAGAGCAAGGTAGACAGCCTGATAGAAGAGCATAAACGATCGGTAATAAAGAAAGATTCCATACAATACGAGGTTCCGCTGAAAAAGAAGGATAGCTTAAAGTAAAAAGGAATCAAGTTTTTAGATAAAAATTTGTGTAATTCTCGCTTAGATTGTATTTCAAACTTGATTATTTCTAATGACTTTTGTAAATTTATAGCTCTGTTAGCCCAGAAAAACACTCGTTTTACCGAAAAACAAACAACCTTTTGTAACAATTTGCATCCTTTTTACGTATAACCCAATACGAAAGCGAATTTAACTTAAGAAAGGACACACCTTAATGAGACAACTTAAAATTACGAAGCAGGTTACGAACAGAGAGACTGCTTCTTTAGACAAGTACCTACAGGAAATTGGAAAAGTTGACTTAATCACAGCAGACGAAGAAGTAGAGTTGGCACAACGCATAAAAGCGGGTGACCAACGTGCGCTGGAAAAGTTGACAAAAGCCAATTTGCGTTTCGTGGTTTCGGTAGCAAAACAATACCAAAATCAAGGTCTTACCCTCCCCGATCTGATCAATGAGGGTAACCTTGGGCTCATAAAAGCAGCACAGCGTTTTGACGAAACCAGGGGATTCAAGTTTATTTCCTATGCAGTTTGGTGGATTCGCCAATCTATACTTCAGGCTCTGGCTGAACAATCGAGAATTGTACGCCTTCCCCTGAACAAGATTGGAAGTATCAATAAGATCAACAAAACCTTCGCATTTCTAGAGCAAGCGCACGAACGTCCGCCTTCTGCCGAAGAAATTGCCAAGGAACTGGATATGACCATAAACGACGTGAAGGAATCTATGAAAAATAGCGGCCGTCACGTATCCATGGACGCTCCTTTAGTGGAGGGTGAAGATTCTAACCTTTACGATGTATTGCGTAGTGGAGAATCTCCAAATCCCGACAGAACCTTATTGCACGAATCACTTCGTACGGAGATCGAACGCGCCCTGGAAACTTTAACACCCCGGGAAGCCGATGTAATTCGCCTGTATTTTGGTCTTGGAGATCAACATCCCATGACTTTGGAAGAAATTGGCGAAACTTTCGACTTAACACGTGAGCGAGTTAGACAAATTAAAGAAAAAGCGATCCGCAGATTGAAGCATACTTCAAGAAGCAAGATCCTGAAAACATATCTGGGATAACCAGTAACAGCAACAACAGTTTATAAAATAACTGTTCGTTTTTTGATTGATGAATGACCCCCGGCTGATTACCGGGGGTTTTTAATTATATGAATTTCAGATATTTCAGTCTAACTGAATTAGTTTTTCTATCTTGGCAGAAACAACCTAACATTCTATGCATACCATATGTTACGTGAGTAGCGCTCGCCCCAAAATTACCCAGAAAGAACTCACGCATCTCTTCAACTTTACGCAAGACAAGAATACAGCTATGAATATTACAGGGATACTTCTTTTTGAAAGTGGGAAGTTTCTACAGGTTCTGGAAGGTGAAGAGCCTCTGCTTAAAAAATTATTCGAAAAAATTGAAGCCGATTCAAGACACAACAATATCTTTGTAATTCTGAACAAGAAAAGTAAGCGAAAAATATTTGCTAATTACGCATCCCGTTTCAGCATAGTGAAATCGAAGGAAGAATTACAATCCATCGAAACCTATCTCGATCAAATAAAGGATGCACCTAACGTTAAATATATAAAAGGTATACTGGAACCTTTCCTACTATAATGAGTACTCTAATAGCACCCTCTATACTGGCAGCAGATTTTGCCAACCTTCAGAAAGATTGTGAACTAGTGAACAACAGCGAGGCCGATTGGTTTCATCTGGACGTCATGGATGGAGTTTTTGTTCCTAATATTTCTTTCGGAATGCCTGTGATCAAGGCAATCGCCAAACATGCGAACAAAACGCTGGATACCCATCTAATGATCATGGATCCGGACCGTTATATTAAGACTTTTGCCGGGCTGGG
>QQUG01000118.1 GCA_008501705.1 Flavobacterium sp. | reverse complement strand
CTCACGAAAAACTTAAGGTGGTTATAGCGACGGGGCTCACCTCTTACCATTCCGAACAGAGAAGTTAAGCCCGTTTGCGCCGATGATACTACATTCGTGGAAAAGTAGGTCACCGCCTTCTTTTAAAGGTCCTTTACAGCAATGTGAAGGACCTTTTTTTATACAACACATTGCACATAACTAGCCGCTATCGCGGGTATCTGCGTCCAAGGTCCACCGGACCTTACTGAATCTATAATGTGACTTTGATTGTTAAAATTATCCCTAACCGCACTAGTGATAGAGGCATTATCCTTTTTATGCCTTAGTTTTGCATAAAAAGATAGAGCCGATAGCACACCCCTGTATTTTTAATACAGGGAGTGCCCCATACATAATTGCCCATGTACACGAAAAAGGAAGAATTGTGGAATACCATCTCGCACGCACTAGGGATCTTGCTGGGAATTGCCGGGCTGGTACTATTACTGGTCTATGATAGCGGCAAATCCTCCTACAGCACCTTTAGCATATTGCTTTACGCGATCTCGGTGATCGTGCTCTACAGCGCTTCTACCTTATACCACGCCATAAGCAATGTGAAATGGAAGCCCTTACTACGCACTTTCGATCATATAAGTATTTACCTGCTTATCGCAGGAACTTATACCCCGGTCGCGCTCATCTCACTGGTTCATGAATCGGGTTGGACCCTTTTCTGGACTGTTTGGGGGATAGCTGCCGTGGGTACTTTCCTCAAGATCTTTTTTACCGGTAAATTTGAAATTATCTCTCTTTTACTCTACCTGGTGATGGGTTGGCTTATCGCATTCGATTTTAGCAGTGTTATGGCCGTACAATCTACCTTGGGCATCGTATTGTTAGCCCTGGGAGGCGCGTTCTATACTGTGGGGATATTGTTTTATGTGGTTCAGAAGATTCCTTATAACCACGCGATCTGGCATGGGTTTGTACTGGCCGGGAGTATCTTTCACTTCTTTTTCATCCTTATAGATGTTATTTAAATCTACACGAAATAAGCAATAGTGAAGCCTAACACTATTATTAGCAGTTTTGCCATATTGAACTTGTGATCTTTGCTGCTCTCGTACAGAATGGTAGTAGAAACATGTAAAAAGATCCCAATAACAACGGCAGTGATCTCTGTATGATATTGCTGAAGAAAGGAAACCTGGTTAGCGAGTAAATTTCCTAAGGGTGTCATTAAAGCAAACAATAATAAGAAAGACAGGGTGATGGCCTTGCTGTACATCGCCCTTAAGAAAAAAAGCGACAGGATAATGGCAACAGGGATTTTGTGAATTATGATCCCTACCAGGATGTCGTTCTTTTCGGAGATAGGAAAACCTTCTAACAGGGCATGTATAGAGAGGCTGATAAATAATAGCCAGGGAAATTGCTTGTCGGTTAAATGAATATGTACATGCCCATGTTCGGCGCCCTTAGAGAAAAATTCGAGTATGATCTGCAGCAGGATACCGGCCATGATAAAGATACCAATGCGTTCGGTAGGCATTTCGAATACCTCTGGTAACAACTCATTTATCGTCATAGACAATAAAAAAGCCCCACTAAAAGCGAGGAAGATCGACATTTGCTTTAGTTGTCTGGAGCGCAACGCGAGTGCCACCACATAACCAATAGCCACAGCCATAAACAGCAACATGTAATTCATAGGATAAAGATAATGATTTAAGTCGGTGTACTATTTATCAACTTACGTATGGATATTTGTATTGGCGACTTAATAGATTTACGGTTGGGGAGCTGTTTTTTAAAAGGTTTGGTTTCGGGGGATAAAAATACTGTATTTTTGCAGGTGTTTGGATGAAAGATCATGGGAAAAAATTTTAAAATGGTGGCGAAAACCCTCTATGGGTTGGAGGAATTACTAGCAAGTGAACTTAGGGAATTAGGGGCGTCGGCAGTTGAAATTGGTACCCGTAATGTCTCTTTCGAAGGGGATACCGGGTTTATGTACAAGGCAAATCTATGCTGCCGCACTGCTATTAAGGTTTTAAAACCTATCACCGCTTTCAATGTATTTAAAGAGGAGGACCTATATAAGAAGGTGTATGATATCCCCTGGGAAAATTATATGGAAGCCAGGGGCTCTCTCGCAGTGGACGCAACAGTTTTTTCGAAGCAGTTCACACATTCTCAGTATATAGCCTTAAAGACCAAGGATGCCATTGTTGACAGATTCAGGGATAGGGAAGGGGAGCGTCCTGATGTGGATCTTGATCACCCAAGCTTACGCATTAATATACATATAGACCGCAATATTTGTACAGTTTCCCTGGATAGCTCGGGAGCATCTCTTCATAAGCGAGGTTATAAGACAGAAAGTACGCTGGCACCTATCAATGAGGTTTTAGCTGCCGGAATGATCATGTTAAGTGGGTGGAAGGGGCAGTCTAATTTTCTGGACCCCATGTGTGGAAGCGGAACCATCCTGGCCGAAGCGGCTATGATCGCCTGTAATATTCCGCCGAATTTGAATCGGGATGAATTTGGATTCGAGACCTGGCCGGATTTCGACGTGGATCTGTACGAACTCATAGAAGCCTCTGCATTGAAAAAGATCAGAGATTTCGGATTTAAGATCTATGGATACGACACAGACACAGTTGCGGTAAAAAAGGCGCGACAGAATATTAAAAATGCCAATCTTCAGGATTTTATCGATATTTCGGTACAAGATTTCTTCAGCAGTAAAAAAGAAGCAGAAGGCCCTATGTTCCTGGTTTTTAACCCGCCTTACGACGAGCGACTGGCGGTTCGCGATATTGAAGCCTTCTACGGTGAAATAGGTAATACGCTAAAGCGAGGCTACCCGGGAACCCAAGCCTGGATGATCACCAGCAATATGGAAGCGTTGAAATGTGTTGGCTTGCGGCCTTCCAAAAAGATCAAGCTCTACAACGGAAAATTGGAAAGCAGGTTTGTTCGATATGAGATGTACGAAGGAAGTCGAAAGGCCAGTAAACAGTAGCGATTTATTTCCTAAAGATCGGGATCAGGTAGGAAATACTATAGCCGTAGCCGGCGCCAAATTCACTGAAATCATAGGTTCGGTTAAAGCCCGGAATAAAGAGATTATCGAAATTATCGGGTGTCGTTTCCGAGATTTTCCGCTTCAACTGCAGGTTTATGGACAGGTAGAGGTTATTGAGTATTTCGGTTCTTACACCTACCTGAAGCTCCAGCCAGGAGGCGGTAAGGCCCGTATATTCCCTGGGGTCTACTCTAAAGGTCCCCGGATAGGTCTGATTGGTGGTATAGATTCCATAAGCAAGTAACTCCTGTTTAAAGCTGGAAAAACCATAACGGAGTCCGATATTGATGGCGTTTTGCATGTTCAGCCAGTTTCGGTAAGCGTTGAAATCGGCTCCAATCTTAACATAGCTACCCGATGCAATAGAATTGAGGTTGCTCTCGTAGCGTTCTTTCTTTTCATTGCCGATCTCTGCCGCAGCATAGAATCGCTCACTGATCCTGAAATCTCCTACGATTTCGAAACCGTTATACCCACTTTCCAGTATAGAGCGCAATGGCTTAGAAAGATCTGCACCTAAGCGCAGGCCGTAATTGCTTTTAGCCTTAAACAGGGTATCACCGGTGATCTCCTGTGCTTGCACGCAGAACCCCAGTAACAGGAGACTAATGTAAAACGGTAATGTGCGTTTCGGTTTCATCAATTACATCGGTGGTTTCAATTTCTACCTGGATGATCCAGTTTGCGGTGCCTTCATTAACTACAAACACGCTAAGGTCGTGGTAAACGGTCTTAAAGGCACAGGCGCGGTTTATATAAATATCTTCAGTAGTATAATTAAAGGAAATTATATCGGTATTTGGGGTTGTTGTTCCCACTCCGCTGTTAAAACGGTAATTAGTTATATTTCCCGTATTACGAAGTGGTAATGCGATGGAGTCTGTTGTGGCCGCGGCGATAACCTCAGTACTTTCCAAATTGGCTGTTTCAACAGATAAGTTAGTGACAGATTTCCGCTCACTTGGATTGGCAATGTCGTTAAAGGTAATAATGAGAAGA
>QQUG01000171.1 GCA_008501705.1 Flavobacterium sp. | reverse complement strand
TATACTTTGTTCCTTTTACATTTTCCAGGGCAGGAATAAAAACCTCCTCTGCTGTATACCCGGTATCTGTGCTCATTTGCGCCAAGAACGAAGCCCGAAACCTAAAAGAACATATCCCATTGTGGCTTGCACAGGACTATCCGGATTTCGAATTAATTCACATTAATGATGCCTCCAGTGACAAAACATTGGAGATCATGACGGATTTTGCTGAAAGTGATTCCCGGATTAAAATTGTGGATGTAAAGAGCAATGAGACTTTTTGGGGAAGTAAGAAATATGCGCTTACCCTGGGTATAAAGAAAGCTACCCATAAGAGAATGCTATTTACCGATGCCGACTGCCGCCCGGCTAGTTCGTACTGGATTAAGTATATGGTATCCCAGTTCTCTGAAGAGAAGCAAATAATTTTGGGGTACGGCGCTTATCTTAAAAAACCCGGCTTACTGAATGCACTTATAAGATTTGAAACACTTGTCACTGCCATTCAGTATTTTTCGTATGCGTTACGTGGCGATCCGTATATGGGTGTTGGCAGAAATCTCGCCTACACCGGCAATGTATTTTACGCCAATGGCGGATTTACTTCCCATATGGAGGTGCTTTCAGGAGACGATGATCTCTTCGTAAACAAGGCGGCCACCTCAACCAATACGACTGTACAGTATAACGAGAAGTCCTTTACGTATTCAATTCCGAAGAAAAAATGGAAGCATTGGTTTCGGCAAAAAAAGCGACATAGTAGTACGGCATCCATGTATAAACCCAAACACAAGTTTATGTTGGGAGCCTATTACCTATTTAATTTATTATTCTGGATCCTCGCCATTCTTAGCTGCCTTTTTAGTAGTTGGAAAATTGCGATTATACTGATCATTTTCAGATTGTTGATTCAATATATTGTTGTAGGCAAAGGAGCATTGTTACTGAAGGAGCCTTCTCTTATCCCCTTAATCCCTTTCTTCGAATTGTTTTTAGTATGCCTGCAATTGAGTATCTTTATTAGCAGTAAGACATCAAAACGATCCACTTGGAATTGATCAAAGCGGAAATTTTAAAACAGGTAAAGCTGGCAAAAGCCGGAAGGCAAAGTGCTTTCAGTTTTTTACTCGATCATTTTTGGAATGAGGTCTACGGATTTCAACTAAAACGCGTTAACGATGAATACGAAGCGGAAGATATTGCTATTGAGTCCTTTGCAAAAGCCTTTGATAAGATCGAAACCTTCGACGAGTCCTATGCTTTCGGAACATGGCTCATCGCCATTTCTAAGAATATTCAGATAGATAAAAGCCGAAAGAAAAAAGCCTCCATTCAATCGCAGACCACCGATACCAGCGATGAACACGTGCACAAGATCGCCGATCTTTCCCCATCTCCCGAAGATAAGCTCATCACCGAACAGAACCTGGCCGAACTCCTCCGTTTTATTAAGCAATTGAAACCCCATTATCAGGATGTGATCAACCTTCGGTATTTTCATGAAATGAGTTATAACGAGATCTCCGAACAATTGAAGGAACCCCTGAATAATGTAAAAGTTCGTTTACTTCGTGCCAAGAAACTGCTTGCCGAGATCATTACACAAAAGCATAAGCATTGAAACTAACACTCCGAAAACTGGGGCCAGGATTCATTTTCGCCGGTGCTGCGATTGGTGTATCTCATCTGGTGCAGTCCACAAGGGCGGGAGCTGATTTTGGCTTTGGGCTCCTATGGGCGTTATTACTAATAAATGCGGTAAAATACCCCTTCTTCGAGTTTGGTCCCCGCTATGCTTCGGCAACGGGAGATTCGCTATTGGAAGGGTACCTGAAAATGGGCAAAGGAGTGGTCTATGTGTACCTGGTATTAACCTTCGCCACCATGTTTACCATTCAAACAGCTGTAACCATTGTAACCGCAGGAATTGCAACCTCGCTTTTTGGTGTAGGATCACCGGTGATGTGGACAGCGGTGATCACCCTCTGCTGTTTCACCATACTGGTTGTAGGCCGATATAAGATTTTGGATTCCCTGATGAAATTTATAGTGATCGGACTCACCATAAGTACCATAATTGCCGTAACACTGGCTATAGATCCTTCGGCGGATCTGTCTTTTCAACAGATCATTCCAACCGAAGTAGCCGGCATCGCCTTCCTGATCGCCTTTATGGGATGGATGCCGGCACCCCTGGATATTTCTATTTGGCATTCCATGTGGACCACCGAAAAGAAAAAACTAGACCCATCCATACAACCAATTCAGTCCCGCTTCGATTTTAACGTAGGCTATATTACCACCACCGTCCTTGCCATTGGCTTTGTGGCCCTGGGAGCCGTAGTTATGTTTGGCAGTGAACAGACATTTTCAGACGGTGCCGGCGATTTTGCCAATCAGTTGATAGCGATGTACACCCAAAGTCTGGGGGAATGGGCAAAAATAATTATAGGAATAGCAGCCTTCACCACTATGTTCAGCACGAGTTTAACTACTCTGGATGGTTCGCCCAGGGCTATGCACCGTGCCACAGAACTTATTAGAGGTAAAACAATTAAAAGCGGCTATTTATACTGGCTTGTCGTTCTGGCCTCCGGAACAATGGTTATTTTCTTCTTTCATCTTTCTGAAATGAAATTACTGGTGGAAATAGCGACCATCCTGTCGTTTCTCACCGCCCCTTTCTATGCAATCTTTAATTATAGGCTGCTGTCCGGTAAGTATACGCCTGCACATGCAAGACCACGGTCTTTCCTGAAAGTTTACAGCCTGATCAGCATCCTGATCCTGCTTGGATTTAGCGGTTGGTATCTTAGTACTCTGTTGTGATTAATTTGAGCTAATCTTCGTACATTTGTTCCCGCTATGGAAGTGAAAACTATAGATACCCAAAAACCACAACCGAAGCCAAAATGGCTGCGTGTAAAACTACCCACTGGTAAAAAATATACCGAGCTACGTGGCTTAGTTGATAAATATAACCTTCATACCATCTGTACAAGTGGTAGTTGCCCAAATATGGGTGAATGCTGGACAGAAGGTACCGCTACTTTTATGATCCTTGGAAACATTTGCACCCGCTCCTGTGGTTTCTGTGGCGTAAAAACGGGCAGACCACAAATGGTAGACTGGGATGAACCGGAAAAGGTGGCTCGTTCAATTAAGATCATGAATATTAAGCATGCCGTGGTCACTTCGGTGGACCGCGACGACTTGAAAGATATGGGGTCCATCATCTGGGCGGAAACCGTAAAGGCGATACGCCGCATGAACCCGGAAACCACCCTGGAGACCTTAATTCCGGATTTTCAGGGAGTTACCCGAAATATCGACAGGATCATCGCTGTAAAACCAGAAGTTGTTTCCCACAATATGGAAACGGTAAAACGTCTTACAAGAGAAGTGAGGATCCAGGCAAAATACGAACGAAGTCTGGAAGTACTGAGATATCTTAAGGAACAGGGTATAGACCGTACAAAAAGCGGGATCATGTTGGGATTGGGTGAAACTGAAGAAGAAGTGATCCGTACCCTGGAAGACCTGCGAAACGTCGGGCTGGACATCGTCACCCTGGGGCAATACCTGCAGCCCTCTAAAAAGCATCTCCCGGTTAAAGAATTTATTCCACCGGAGCAATTCAGGAAATATGAGGAAATCGGACTGGAAATGGGCTTTAGGCACGTTGAAAGCGGCGCCCTGGTAAGATCCTCCTACAAAGCACAAAAACACCTTACTTAGTCTCACATGAGCAAAGCAATCAATATCGGGATCAACGGTTTTGGTCGGATTGGTCGTACACTGTTCAGGATGTTGCTGGACCATCCCGAAATTCGGGTAGTGGCCATCAATGATATTGCCGACCCAAGGACCATGGCACATTTATTAAAATACGATAGTATTCAAGGGGTTTTACCCTATAACGTAGAATTTACGGATAATTCGATCGTCGTGGACGAAGAGGAAATACGGTACTATTCAAAACCAAGTATCAGTGAAATACCCTGGGGTCCGGTGGATTTTGTAGTGGAATGTACAGGTAAATTCAAAAAAAGAAATGAATTGCAGGCTCATATAGACAATGGTGCCTCAAAAGTGATTTTATCGGTTCCAACAGACGATCCTACTATCAAAATGGTGGTTTTGGGCGTAAATGATACGATTTTAGCCCCTGAAGACACAATTATTTCGAACGCCTCCTGTACCACGAACAATGCGGCGCCTATGCTTGCCGTGATCAATGCCCTATGCGGTATAGAACAAGCGTATATCACTACGGTGCATTCGTATACCACAGATCAAAGCCTGCACGACCAGCCACACCGGGATCTAAGACGTGCCCGCGCTGCCGGACAGTCCATAGTACCTACCACCACAGGGGCCGCCAAGGCATTAACCACAATATTTCCCGATTTGTCCACTGTTATCGGGGGTTGCGGCATACGTGTACCGGTTGCAAACGGCTCGTTAACAGACATTACGTTTAATGTGAAAAAAAATGTATCAATTGACGAGGTGAATTTGGCCTTTAAAAATGCTTCAGAAGGCTCTCTCAAAGGAATTTTACAATATACCGAAGACCCCATCGTATCTGTTGATATACTGGGAAATAGCCATTCTTGCATCTTCGATGCCGGAATGACCTCAGTAATAGGAAAAATGGTAAAAATCATAGGTTGGTACGACAACGAAGTAGGGTATTCGTCGAGAATTGTAGATTTAATCCTACAAATTTCGAGGAAATAACTATATTTATCGCCCAAGTACATAGTTTTGACGGCCAGAGATGTAAAATTTACTTGCTTGAAAATCTGGGTTTTCGCCCTGTTTTTAATTTCATTCGACAGTTATTCCCAACAAGTCGAACAAGACTCTGTACAGTTAATTCAGAACTATCAGGCTGAAGCCAGAAATGCGATTGCCAAACAAGACTTCGATGAAGCCATCGTACAACTCAACCATGCTAATAAACTGGCTGTAGCCAATTCGGATCATTCATTTAAAGAGTCCCTGCAGCTTGAAATAGCCGAATTACACTATTTCCTTCAAAATTATCACAAGGCAAATTCAGAAACAGATCTGGCACTAAACTATATTGATAAAGGAAACAGCGATATTTTAAGAGCACACGCTTTTAATCTTAAAGGATTGATCTTGACACAGCTGGGGCAGCTAGTTGAAGCCGAAAACTATTTCAAAAAAGCAGAGGTTATTTATACAAACCAGGGAACCGAAGCACAACGGGCCGATGTGCTTTTAGGCCTTGGAATGCTACAACACAAAAATGGAAAGCTTACCGATGCTATAAATTATTATAACGCTGCGATCCCTGTTTTTGAAGAGAGCAATAGCTCATACCAGCTTGCCTTCACCTATCTGAACAAGGCTGAGGCATTATTAGATCTAAATAAACAACAACCCCTGCTTACCAATATTTCTGAAGCTACTGCAGCCCTGGAAAAGGCGACCACTATTATCGACCAAAATTCATTCACCAAACTAAAGGTACAGGGTTACCGAATAAGCAGCCTAATAGCTCTGCGAAATGGAGATCTAGCAGCGGTTGAGAGCAACATGACGCTTTACGAGGCTAAGAACGACTCCTTACAACAGGTTTATCTGCAAGCCATTACCAAAGGGATCGAAATAGACGCAAGCGTAAATAACCTTACCGAGATAATCGAAGAGCAGCGAATGGATATCGATAAGCAGCAGAAATCGATCAATTTTGGTAGGATGACCACCGGATTAAGTATTGCGTTGATCATCATCCTGTCGTTGCTTACCCTTTCGCTGTATAAGAATAACAACCTGAGAGCCAAGGCTAATGAGTTGTTACAGGATAAGAACATCGAGCTGCAATTAGCAAAGGAGAAGGCCGAAAAAGCTTCCCTGGCCAAGGCTCAATTCTTGTCAACCATTACGCATGAACTCCGAACGCCGCTGTATGCCGTGACGGGATTAACACATCTCTTGCTTGAAGAAGATCCTAAACCACACCAGAAGGAACATCTTAACTCTCTGAAATTTTCCGGAGAGTACCTGTTATCTCTTATTAATAATATCCTCGACCTGAACAAACTGGAGGCGAACAAAGTGGAGATAGAAAAAACTACATTCTCTCTCAAGAAACGCATAAACGATGTACTGATCGCACTTAAGAAATCTGCAGACGACCGCAAGAATAACCTGCATCTGGAGTTCGATGAAACCATACCGGACAGGCTGGTGGGTGATCCACTGAAGTTATCCCAGATCCTGATCAACCTTATTGGTAATTCGGTGAAATTCACTCAAAATGGGGATGTCGTGGTTCGTGTTAAAAAACTGGAAGATAATAATTCGAAAGTGGCATTGCACTTTGAAATTGAAGATAACGGTGTAGGAATATCGAAGAAAAAACAAAAAAGTATTTTCGAGACGTTCTCCCAAGCCTCACTTCAGATCAATAGAAAATTTGGTGGAACAGGCCTGGGTCTGTCCATTGTAAAAAACCTGCTCGAATTGATGGGTAGTAAGATCAATCTTGAAAGTCAGCTGGGCAAAGGATCCAAGTTCTGGTTTAATATCAATTTTGATGTTTCAGAAGAAGTAAAAGAAGATATTAACCCCAAAAATATCATATACGACGTGGATTATGTAGCCCTCGAAAACAGAAAGATCCTGGTAGTTGAAGATAATAAGATCAACCAGATGATCACCCGAAAGATCCTTGAAAAAAACAAAATGGTATGCATGGTAGCCGACAACGGAATGGATGCTATCAAACTGGTCAAGGAAAACGAATTCGATGTCATTTTAATGGATATCCACATGCCAGGAATTAGTGGTATTGAGGCCACTCAGAAGATCCGTGCATTCAATAAGGACATCCCTATCATTGCACTTACAGCGGTCACTATTGATGAAAACCTCGATGATTTCTACAGGGCCGGATTCAATGAAATTATCCCGAAACCGTTTAAAACCGAAGAGTTCTTCGAAAAGATCTATCGCACTATCGCCAACAAAACCTTTCCGGTGAATAGTTAAGCTTAATTCCCTTCGATAGCCTTCAACACTCTCTCCCTGAAAAAAGGCTGCTGTTCATTGAGCAAGATCGTTTTTATAGGTAAGTAATACAGCGCAAACTTATCGATATGCGGCTGAAGACGCATATAATCCTTTTCTGTAGTTAGTAAAATTTCCTTTTTCGCCAATTTCTTTATTTCTGAAGCCGTAAAATCGTGATGATCCCCAAACTTTTCATGGGTAAATTTATAGCCGTTGGATTTAAGATAATCCACCAAGGGTGTAGGATTAGCAATTCCTGTGACTAGGGTAAAGGGTTTGTCGAGTAAATACCTGAGCGGCTGTATCTCGGTCTTCCCATAGATCTGCTTGTCGTATCCAACCTTCGAAAAATAAAGTTTCTGATGCGGTTTCAGTTTAAGACGAAATTGGATCTCCTGCTGTCTGGCGTAGGGAATATGATTAGGACACTTGGTTACCACGATAATATCCGCCCGGGCTGCCCCGCTTATCGGCTCTCTTAACATCCCCATCGGCAGCAGGTAATCGTCTATGTAGAGATCTTCAGAGGGTGTTAGCAATATATTTAAATTTGCTTTCACTTTTCTATGCTGAAAAGCATCGTCCAGAAGGATCACATCGGCCCGGTTCTTTAACTTTTCTATACCTGTACGCCTGTCTGCACAGACGGCGATCAACACATCGGGAAAGTTCTGTTTAAATTGAAGGGGTTCATCACCTACTTCCTTCGCCGTATGATCTATTAGTACCTCCAGGTAACCCGAGGTCTTTCTTTTATATCCTCTGCTTAAAACAGCTACTTTGTAATCGTCTTTAAGCATACGCACCAGGAAGGTGATCATGGGTGATTTGCCGGTTCCTCCTACCGAGAGATTTCCCACACATATCACCGGCACGTCGTAGGCTTTACTTTTTAGCCAGCCCTTGTTGTACATATAATTCCGCGCTGCCGTAACGAGACCATAAAGGATGGCGAAGGGAAATGCAAGAAAACGGAGAAATTTCATCTGTACAAGATCAGTTATTTTCAGCGGTTCGATTTAATGCCATTCTATTCTTTCGGTTTTATAATTGAAGTTAGCCCTGGCAATTCATAAAACGAAAGTATACTTTTTTATCTTTACCATAAAATAGAACGTATGAAGGTTAATGAGGTTATTAGCATTCTGGATGAGATTGCTCCGCTTTCTTATTCGGAGGATTTCGATAATACCGGTTTGCTGCTTGGCGATGCCAATGCCGAAGTAAGTGGGATCCTGGTTACCCTGGACACCCTGGAATCTGTCGTTGAGGAAGCTATAGAAGCAAATTGTAACCTGATTGTTAGTTTTCATCCGATCGTATTTAGCGGTCTAAAAAAGATAACCGGCAAAACTTATGTAGAACGGGTGGTACAGAAGGCCATCAAGAACGACATTGCCATTTTTGCCATTCACACCGCGCTCGATAATGCCTGGAATGGTGTTAATGCCATGATCTGCGAAAAGATCGGGCTAGAAAAACGCAGCATCCTGATACCGCAGCAAGGCACCATACAAAAACTGGTGACCTATGTACCTAAAAAGGAGGCCGAAATGCTTAGAGAAGCTCTTTTTAAAGCCGGTGCGGGGAATATTGGGAATTACAGCAACTGTAGTGTTAATTCGGACGGACAAGGTAGTTTCAATCCTAATGATGAAGCCAACCCCACTGTGGGTAAAAAGGGAGCCACCCATTTTGAAAATGAGACCAAAATAGAAGTTACCTTTCAGAAACACTTAAAAAATAAAGTTCTGAAAGCGCTGTTCGCAACACATACTTACGAAGAGGTCGCATACGAGGTTACAACCCTCAACAACACCAATCAGCATATAGGGATGGGCATGGTAGGAAAGTTGAATAAACCCATGGCTGAAAAAGAATTCCTCTCGCATATCAAAAAGGTTATGCGGTGTGATTGTATCAGGCATTCGGCATTAACTGGTAAAACCGTCGAAAAAGTAGCGGTCTTGGGAGGAAGTGGAAGTTTTGCGATAGAAGCAGCAAGGGCCGCCGGTGCCGACGCCTTTGTTACTGCCGACCTGAAATATCACGATTTTTTTAAGTCGGAAGGAAGTTTACTTCTCACCGACGTGGGGCATTACGAAAGCGAGCAATACACAAAAGAGCTGATAATTAACGTGCTCTCAAAAAAAATCACTAATTTTGCACCTGCCTTGCCGGCAAGCAGGCTAGTTTTATCACAAATAAACACCAATCCTATTACCTATTTTTAGAAAATGGCAAAGAAAACAGAAACTACTGTAGAAGAAAAGTTAAGAGCACTGTTCGACCTGCAACTGATCGATTCTCGTATAGACGAAATTCGGAACGTTCGCGGTGAACTACCTCTGGAAGTTGAAGATCTTGAAGATGAAGTTGCTGGAATGAACACGCGATTGGAGAAGCTAACTTCAGATCTGGAAGTGATCGAAACCAATATCAAAGACAAAAAGAACCTTATCGACGAGGCAAAAGCGCTAATAAAAAAATATACCGCTCAACAAGATAACGTTCGTAATAACCGTGAGTATAATTCCTTAAGTAAAGAGATCGAATTCCAGGAACTGGAAATTCAGTTAGCTGAAAAGCACATCAAGGAATTTAAAGCTCAGATCGAGCAGAAGAACGTGGTTATTGAAGAAACCAAAGAACGTTTAAAGGCTCGCGAAGAACACCTGAAACACAAGCAGGGGGAATTAAATGAGATCCTTTCAGAAACCGAAAAAGAGGAAAAGACCTTGATCAAGGAATCTGAGAAATACGAGAAGAATATCGAAGAGCGCCTTATAAAAGCTTACAAACGCATTCGTTCTAATGTAAAGAACGGTCTGGCAGTGGTGCCGGTTGAACGCGGTGCTTCCGGTGGATCCTTCTTTACCATTCCACCACAGGTTCAGATGGAGATCGCATCCCGCAAAAAGATCATTACAGACGAGCACAGTGGCAGGATCCTGGTAGATCCAGAACTGGCTACAGAGGAAAGAGAGAAAATGGGAAAGCTATTCGCTAAGGTGAAATAGAGCTCTTATTAATATATAACAAAGCCTTCACAGATCGTGAGGGCTTTTTTTATTACTTTTCTGAAGAAATTGAAAGGTTTTCAACTTATTCCCTACTTATTTCTAAAAATCAGTGTTATGAAAAAAATATCGATCATATTCTTAAGCCTGGCGCTCTTTAGTTTGCAGGCGGCCTGTCAGTCTACCAATGAAGAAAATAAAAAAGCAGAAGCAGACGCACAGGCAAATTTAACTCCTAAGGAAGTCCCTGCCGAAAACGGCTTGGAAAGAGCGTACTTCGCCAGTGGCTGTTTTTGGTGTGTAGAGGCTATTTATGAAAGTGTGAAAGGGGTAAAAGAATCGATCTCGGGTTATAGCGGCGGACATACCGATAATCCCACCTACGAACTTAGCAATACAGGCAGGACAGGACATGCAGAAGCAGTAGAAATTATATACGATCCTGAAGTTGTATCCTTTTCATCCCTGGTAGATGTGTACTTTGGATCGCAGAATGTAACCCAGGTGAACGGCCAGGGTCCGGACAGGGGATCTCAGTACCGATCTATCATCTTTTATCAGAATGATGAACAAAAGAAGATCATTGAAGAAAAAGTTGCGGAACAGGAAAAGATCTATGGCGAAGGCAAGGTGGCTGCACAGGTTCTACCTTTTCAGAAATTCTGGAAAGGGGAAGAGTATCACCAGGATTACGAAAAACGCAATCCCAATCATCCCTATATTCAGAATGTATCTGTTCCCCGCCTAGAACGATTTCAGAAGAAATTTCCAAATCTTATCAAAGAAAACCAAGAACATTAAAAGAAACGACGCCTTCCTGGCGTCCTTTTTTTATATTTAGCCGCATGGAACAGGACGACTACTCGATCTTCAGAAAATTCACTAACCTTGATCACGCACACGACATACACGATTTACTCACTTCAAAAGGCATAAAAACAGTAATAGGCGATAATTCTTCCTCCCTGGACAACAGTTTTGGAGGTAATCACGCACAGGATGAACTTGAGATCAGGATCGATGTGGCCGATTTCGAACGAGCGGAAGCCATTCTGGCAGAGCACGCAAGACAATCGTTAAACGATGTCCCTAAAGATTACTATTTATTTGGCTTTACCGATGAGGAACTTTATGATGTGCTGGTAAAACAGGATGAATGGAGTGAATTTGATTATTTGCTTGCTCAGAAGATACTAGAAGACCGGGGAAAACCAGTAGATGATGAACTTTTGGTCCGCCTGCGCAAGGAACGTATCGAACAACTTGCTAAACCCGATAAAGACCAGAAAGGCTGGATTGTGGCGGGATACATCTTTGCAGTACTGGGAGGGTTCCTGGGGCTGATCATTGGTTATTTCCTCTGGACGTCCAAAAAGACATTACCCAACGGAGTGAAAGTACCTACCTATTCAGAAAAAAACCGAAAGCACGGGAAGAATATATTTTTAATAAGTCTGATATTTGTACCAATAAGTTTTATCCTTAAGGCTTTCAATATGTTCTAACATATTACTTGCGTGCCTGAATTTCGAACACCAAGGGGTACAATCTTTCTTTTAAGGTGTACAAGCCACTTTCGTTTTTCTCAAGATCCGGGAAAATATCATAGGGTGATTCGTCATGTTCTCTTAAATAATCTATTGTTAGTTCGGCTTCGATAAGGGCGTTGATCACCTGCCCCAGTCCGTGGTTCCATCCATACTCCTTACTTATTATTTTCGAATTTCCATCTTCAGCATAAGTACCTTCGTATTCTTCATAAATTACTTCCTTTTGTTGGTACCCGTATATCATCCTTGGCGGATACTCAAGGTAATCGAACATCCAGGCTATCGGGTGGAATTCCACCATATAGAAAATACCTCCTGATTTGAGACGCTCGGCGATCATCTGCGCCCAGGGTTTTAGATCGGGAAGCCAACCTATCACCCCATAACTGGTAAAGACAATATCGAAAGTTTGGGAAACATGATCGGATACATCGAGTACATTACAACAAACAAATTCGGCATTTAGCTCAAGTTCGTTGTTTAAGGATTGTGCAAGGGCTATCGCCTTATCCGAAATATCAATTCCGGTACATATGGCTCCCCTCCTGGCCCAACTAAGGGTATCCTGTCCAAAATGACACTGTAAATGTAGCAGAGACTTGCCGGCAACATCTCCCAGGGCCTCCAGTTCATATGTATTGAGAGAATCTGCGCCTTTTTTGAATCGCTCCAGGTTGTAGAATTCGCTGGCAGCGTGTACAGCTACCTTTCTATTCCAGGTATCTCTGTTGGTATTAAATTCCTTCTGAAAATCCATTAGCACAAATTTCGGCTAATATAACATAATGAATGGCTGATGCGATTTATCCCACATTATATCCATCGGCAACCATAGGCACCCACTCCCGGTTCTTCTTGATAAAGGCAGCCACGAACGGACATAAAGGTGCTACCTTTTCATCTTCTTCCTTTAGCTTATTCAATACCTCTTTTACCATGGCCGTACCCACCCCATGGCCTTCCAACTGAACAGGCACTTCGGTATGGGTTAGATAAATAGCATTCTTTGCCTTTATATACTCGATAAATGCTGTATAGCCATTTACTTCGGTTTCGTAGCGACGCCGCTCCAGGTTCTTTTCAACTGATACTTTCATAATTTATCCTTTATGAGATCCGTCGCAATATGGAATGTTCCCTGTTTTACCACAGCGGCAAAAGGCAGTATTTCGGGTCTTCTTCTCTATGGACCCATCCGTATGTAATACTTCTATTTCTCCTTTTACCATTAAAGGGCCATTATTTAGTACTTCTACTTTGGTTTCATTCATAGCATTTGGTTTTACGTCATCCGTTTTTCCCGCAGCTTTCGAATAATAACTCAAAGCACCACTTGGGCACTTATCTACGGTTCGTTTCAAATCTTCAATACTCGCATTCTCGGCTTTGATCCATGGTTTCTCCTTGGGGTTAAAAACCTTTGGTAGTCCATGCACACATTCCTTGGCATGAAAACAAAGTCCGGGTTTCCACACAACAACAAGGTCTCCGTTGCTATATTCTTTTTGTATATCCATATTTTAAAAATACAAAAATTATGAGAGGATTAGCAGAATAGTTATTTTTACTGAAACGATCTGCTATGAAACATTTTTCTTCAATATTATTGGTCTTCACCCTGCTCATTTCCTGCAAGGAGGGAAAGGATAACACGAATCTTGAAAAATTGAATATAGCAGAACCCGAGTTAACCACAGCCGAAGCTATTGCCAACCGCTATGGCGAATCCAATTGGGATAATGTTACCGAATTAAATTTCAGTTTTAATGTGAAAAGCGGACTGAGAAAGGTAAAACGATCCTTTCAGTGGTTCCCTAAAACCAATGATGTGGTGTTTACCAGCGATACGGATACCATCGAATATAACCGAAATTCAAACATGGACAGTCTTGCGCTCTACGCCGATAAGCGCTTTATAAACGATACGTATTGGTTATTGGCTCCTTTCAAATTAGTTTGGGATGAAGGGGTAAGTATTTCAGAAGAAAAAAATGTTACAGCACCTATTTCGGGAGACACCCTGCATAAACTAACCATCCTGTACGATAGTGAAGGCGGATATACCCCGGGAGATGCCTACGATCTGTATTTTTCTGATGATTTCGTTATTAAGGAGTGGAGCTATCGCAGAGCGAATGCTGAAAAGGCCAGTACCTCCACCCTATGGACCAAAGAAAAGAACGTGAATGGTATCATACTCAATACGCATCATCGGGACAGTACAGGAAATTTCCAACTGTTCTTTACGGATGTTTCAATAAAATAGAAAAGGGTATTATTTTTTGACCATTCGTTCTACAAACACCCGGTTTTCATCATTTTCGAGAGCCACAAAATATAAACCGGCCCTTAACTGGGAAACAGTGACCTCATATTCATCGTCCTGGTTGAAAACTGCTTCCGAACTGTAGATCTTCCTTCCAAGGGTATCATAGATACATAATTGCAAGGGTACATTGGTTTTGTAAGCTACCGTAAGTTGTTCTCCGGAAGGGTTAGGAAAAATACGCCCTTGTTCTAAAGCCTCACCGTAGAAGTAAGTTTCGGCAAAATTGAATGCTTCCACACCTATGCTCGCTCCAATGATCCGGCCAGGGATATCGTCACAGGGTGGATGTATCCCTCCCCAAATTCTCGATAAACTCGTCTGATCACTGGCATCACGATAGGTTGCCCATTGTAACTGGAACGGCACGCTGGGACCCTTCTCAAATTTCAGGAAGGTATCCTTCGGAATATCGAATACGCCCATTCCTCCGGGAAAATACTCATCTCCTGTAAGCAGAGTGAGGACCTCGGCAGCTGCCCTGGAAAATGTGGAGTGTCCGGAAATATAACCCGCAAATGGTGGGGTTACGAAAGAGGGGCGTTGGTAAGGGAACCATTCTTCAGCAAGTATCCATCCTACTCCCGCCTCATCTTCATTTGGGTCGATTATAAACTGTGGACCACGCCAGGTATAAAGCTTGATCTTTCCAACATTTTCGTTGAAAGCGCCGGCAAGCAGGTCTCCTTCTTTTACTACTTCAATATAGCCGGGAACTAGTGGAATCCCGTGCGGATGATAACTATCACCTTCCGGATCGCTGGACTGGCCCTGGTCTGCCATATATCGAATGGCACTTATTGGCCGTACATAATCATAATAGCCCTTTATCCCCCAGGCACACACTGCAACATCATGCATGGTTCCACCCAGGATCAAATACGATTTAACATCCCATTCCAGTTCATCCAATTCGTTTCCAACCCCTCGAAATTTCCGTGTATGTTGAGGGTGGTCGTTCACATAATTTAGAATGGTGAACCAATGTCCGGGTGGTGTTTCACTATCGGGTCCATCTGCCCAAAACTCAGCCAGAACCCTTGCATAGTCTCCCCTGGGCACAATCTGCGGTTCATAGGGTAAGCCGGTAAACGGATTTATTTCTCTCCCTGTGGACGGATCACCGCCTTCCAGGAAGTTATAAAAGGTATCGTAGTTTGAAAAAGAATCGGGGTAATTCTCCATGGGTAAATTACCCAGTGCGGCAGGAGAGATATCAACCATGGTAGAATCGTTCTTGTCCAGGTGTGAAGCCCAAACAGCCACCATGGTGAAACCCCATTTGTAATTGTCTGAAAGCCCCAGCCCTTCCTGAATATATGGCGGATCACCCGGGTCGTGGTATACATAATAATCGAAACCGTCTCTGGGATGCTTTTCTAAAAAGTCCTCCGTAAGGGAAAAGGGAGTCACATGCCCCCATTCTGGGCTTAGAAAAGGCGGCTGACCTCCGGGTACTATATTTCCGCTCTGATCCACATAGTTTTCTACTTTAAGAGGTTGCCAGTGATTTGGGAAGGTCATATCTGGGTTACCAGAATTATCCGTATCCAAAGGTTCGTTCAGGGGTTCGTAATATAAGTTCTCGTAATTTCCCGCTTCATTGGCGCCGTCCTGCAGGCCGAATTCTATTAGTTGTGCTGCAACATAATTTCCGAAAGCTGCCGGGTTTCCATTGCTGTAGTTGGTATTCTGGAAATTCTTATCGTAACCATACGAATCCATAAGCGCATCAATGGACTGAAAGATATCGTCTTTGCCCGGGGAATTTGCAAAGCGATGTTGCATAAGTCTGTAGACCGCGTAACTAATGGCTTCCTTCCTAGCTTCCGATATA
>QQUG01000104.1 GCA_008501705.1 Flavobacterium sp. | reverse complement strand
CGCTTTGTTCAGCAATATTAAATGAACGTTAATCGCTTGTATGCTGTTTTCAAAAAACGTAGGTTTGCACCGAAATTCAAAAAAAATATGAGAACAGACAGAACGTTTACTATGTTAAAGCCCGATGCCGTTGAAAAAGGACATATCGGGGCCATTCTTGAAAAAATAAATACAGCCGGTTTTAAGATCGTTGCGATGAAATTAACGCAAATGACCACCGATGATGCCAAGGAATTCTACGCCATCCACAAAGAGCGTCCGTTCTTCGGAGAATTGGTTGAATATATGACCCGCGGACCTATTGTTGCTGCCATCCTGGAAAAAGACAATGCTGTTGAGGATTTCCGTACGCTGATCGGAGCTACTAATCCTGCGGAAGCTGCGGAAGGTACCATTAGAAAACTGTACGCTGCCTCTATTGGAGAAAATGCTGTACACGGAAGTGACAGTGACGAGAATGCTGCTATCGAAGGAGCCTTCCACTTTGCCGGTAGAGATACCTTTTAATTAGTAGATAAACCTCAGGCTATGTCGTGAGGTTGCTTATAAAACTAGAAATCGCCTTTCCAACGAAAGGCGTTTTTTTATAAAAGTTATTCTGGCTATTTGTTATCGTAATACGATCTTCGAAATAAGTTCCTTACCCAAGGCATCATTGAGCAGATCGATTATCTTGGTCTTACCATAACTGAGTTCCTCTCTAAGGACCGATGAGGATAGATTCACATAAAGGGTATCACGTTCCAGCTTCACCGAACTGGTATATTTTGAGATGGCCTCACCCATTACAGAGTGCCAGGCGTCCTTTACGGTTACCTTGTCAAGGCCCGATTGCAGGCGATTGGCCTGGATAAATTCTTTTAGCACTTCTCCTAAAGAGGTATTTTCACCTTGTCGTTTGGGCATGTGATAAAGGTAGTATTTTTTTGAGTAGTTAGTAGTTAGTAGTCAGATGTTAGAAGTGAGAAGTGCATTTATTTCTGAGGCAAATTTCAGGTTGGGCTGTAGCGATTGATGTACATAGTATTTATTGTAGTAATTCTATTTGAAATTTTGTGGCATCAAAAGCCACTTGTAATCCTCTTAGATTAGGCTCAGACTTATTTTTTTCAAATTGTTCTTCTAAGTATTTGGTTTGTTCCGTTATTTTCTCGTTGTCTCGCTGTAAAATTAGGTATTTCAATAGAATTAAATTCGCCATAATCACATCTGAAGTACTTAAATTACTCTGATTTAGATATTCGTCTATATTATTTTTTACTTCGGAATCGTTATCAAATAATTCATCGAAAAGATAAGCATTTGCTAAGTCAGATTTATTCATACTAGCGTAGTCATTCTCCTTCGACATATCTTTTCTGTAGGTCATTTTGTTCCCATTTAGAAAATACCATCTGGTATAAGAATCATTTTCGATTTTTATTTCTTTCTCAAACTCTTTTTTCTGAACACTCCAATTTGTGAAAGCTATTAATAGCTCAGTGGCGTCATCTTTTTTTAAAATTGCAAATCGAATTAAGTAATTTCTTCGTCCGGGTTTTTCAATTTCAATGTCTAAATTGTTTTCGATTGAGACATATTTTTTAAGCGCCTTTAGAATTGCCGAAACATCCTCCGGATTTGCTTCTGGGAATAGATTCTCTCTTAGAAAAAGGTCAATGTATAAGTAATGGGTTAAATAAAAATCATCCATTTTCAGATAATTCGCTTCTGTTAAGTGGTCTGTTTTTATTTTTATTTTATCAGATTGAGCATGTCCAAAACTGAAGAAGATGGTCAGTAGTAAAAGTGTGATTATTTTCCTTTGCATTGTATTGTTTTAATATTGCTTGTCTTTAGTTATATCCACGAAAATAAAACATAAACAATAATAACCAACGGATATTTATAAATAAGGGGATTTGAATAAAGGGGAGAACATCTAAGGTAGTATTTTTTGAGTAGTTAATAGTTAGTAGTTAATAGTTAGAAGTGAAGTATGTAGAAGAACATTTATTTCTCCATGGCCTGTTCTTTAAGCGATTTTGGCATTTTTTCGATAGCATAACGCAAAGCCGTTCGGGGCATTATCGCTTTGTTTGCCATAACGAATTCGAAAACCTGCTGCTCGTGCTCCTTACTGGCTTCTTTCAGCATCCAGCCGTAGCCTTTCTGTACCAAATAATCGGTATCCAAAAGCAAAAGGGTGGTGATCTCTAAAATCTCCTTAAAAAACTTGCCTTTTCGTGCGGGGACGATCAAGCTTACGGCAGCCGCTCGACGCATCCATCGGTTGTCGGATTGTGTCCACTTTTTAAGATCGCTGAGGTATTCAGGATATTTCTGAAGGAGAGTACCAACAGTGTGATTGCAAAAGGTGTCGCAAGACGCCCAGTTGTTTACATACTTGTCTATCCAGGACTGGAAAATTTTGAAGTCTGAAGGGGTATATTGTTTTTTTACGTAGAATGAAAGATCACAGGCCATTAGGGCCTCCTCGGCATAACCCGATCTCCATAATAGTTCACAAAGTTGGAATACCTCCTCCTTGGAAGGTGAATCCATGAGTTTATAATAGTATTTCGCTAGTGCGTGCACATCTGGATTTCGGAGTCCATAGGATTTTAGCTCACCCTTAAAGAAACGCTGACTCTTTTTCTTTACCGTTTCATCGGCCCGGTTTATCAGGTCGTTTCTTATATCGTTCAATAAGAATTGCATATCGGCCATAGCTTCATTTTAATGCGTGGATCAGGGCATTTCAGAAACAGAGAAACCTGCAAATTTCCGGTAGCTGTATATCTTGCCATCCCGGTTTAGAACCACCAGGACACTGTCACGGGCCTGCAGGACGGTTTCCTTCCAACTATCGAAAGGGGTTTTGTAATACATGTGAAGGCTGTCGTTCTCTACTTTTAAATTGAATTTCTCGGCCGCATCGTTGGTAAGAAAACTACCGTCGATCTTGGGCTGTACTTTTTTACGCACTCCCGAATCACCGGTAACTTCTATAAAATCTATGGTGGTACTCAACTGGAACAGCTTCTCCGTTCCATCCGGCATTTCTGCTTTTTCGATCACCCAATAGCCGGCCAAGTGGGTTTTCTGGTCATTAGGATCCTGCCCACAGGAGAGGAGAAGGGTGCATAAAAGAGGTAATACAAACTTTTTCATGAAGTGAAATTACAAATTACTTCGCACAGAAATGGTTTTATTTCAATTGAAAGAAAAAATCAAAAAACAAAAACCAAAATTCAAATAAATTCCAAATATCAACCATCAAATCTCAAATAAATTCCAACTGTCAATCCCCAAATCCCATATAAATTCTAAAATTCGACATGCCAATATTGAAAATTATTAATTGATCATTATTTGATTTTTGAGATTTGTGGTTTGTAATCAAACTAACCACTAACTACTAACATCCACTACAACGGAAACATCTTATAGCTCTGATGAACCTCTTTCACTACTTCTTCAGTGCGCTCTGGGTGGGTATCGCTGATAAATATTTGTCCGAAGTTCTCCTCATCCACCAGCTTGATGATCTGGGAAACCCGGGATTCGTCCAGCTTGTCGAATATATCATCAAGCAGCAGGATGGGTGACTGCCCGATATGTGCCTTGATGAAATCGAATTGCGCCAGTTTAAGCGCTATGAGGTAGCTTTTTTGCTGTCCCTGAGAGCCGAATTTCTTCACCGGATGCCCTTCAATCTGGAACAACAGATCGTCCTTATGGATGCCAAAATTGGTATACTGGGTGAACTTGTCTTTATTGATGCTTTGCTGTAACAGATCGATGAGTGGGCCATCTTCTAGCTGACTCTTATACACCAGATCCACATTTTCTGTACTGTTACTAATAACCTGGTAGCGTTTCAGGAAAATAGGGGTAAATTCTTTCAGGAAGGCCACTCGTTTTTGGTAGATCTTCGTTCCGAAGTCATGCAGCTGTCCGTTATAGATATCCAGGGTATCCTGGTTATGCGTATTGTTAGCTGCGAAATATTTCAGTAGGGAATTTCGCTGATAGAGCACCTTGTTGTAACTAATGAGATCGCGTAAATATTGAGCATCACCCTGCGAGATCACC
>QQUG01000072.1 GCA_008501705.1 Flavobacterium sp. | reverse complement strand
TGGTTGCCTGGATTCTTCGGCATCACTGGCGTTGACGGCGGGGCCGCCGCCACGGTGGACACCTACGATTATACCATGGCCAAGATCGTTGATGGCGCGGGTGTGGATGTGATCCTGGTAGGTGATTCTGCCTCTAATGTGATGGCCGGGCATGAGACCACACTTCCTATTACGCTGGATCAGATGATCTATCATGCATCTGCCGTAATACGAGCCGTGAAACGAAGTTTGGTTGTAGTTGATATTCCCTTCGGAAGTTACCAGAGTGACCCCAAGGAAGCGCTGCGATCCGCCATACGTATCATGAAGGAAAGTGGAGCCCATGCCATTAAAATTGAAGGGGGGAGAGAGATAAAAGAGTCGGCCAAACGAATTTTAAACGCGGGGATTCCGGTAATGGGGCACCTCGGACTCACACCGCAGTCCATCTATAAATTTGGAACATATACGGTACGAGCCAAAGAAGACGAGGAGGCCGAAAAATTGAAAGAAGATGCGAAGATCCTCGAAAAATGCGGCTGTTTTGCGATCGTATTGGAGAAAGTACCGGCAAAATTAGCTGCCGAAGTTGCCGCCGAACTAACCATCCCAATAATTGGAATTGGTGCCGGTGGAGGTGTTGATGGTCAGGTGCTGGTAACACATGATATGATAGGGATGACCCATGAATTCAACCCAAGGTTCTTGAGGAGATATCTGGATCTGTATGCCGATATGACCAAAGCATTCACCCAGTATATTAAAGATGTGAAAAGTAAAGACTTCCCGAACGAGGAAGAGCAGTACTAAGGGTAGGTTTGTATATTGGCAGGTTAGTGTGTTAGATTGTTGATTGGATTTAAACGTATAATTCGCAGTTCGCATCCCAAAGAATATTTATATGATAGGCATAAATATCAAGAATTAATTGTGTGGGAGTTGAGTAGAAGATTTTGCACAACGATCAATAAAATAACAGCTACGTATCCGAAAGAAGAAACCTTTGGATTAATATCGCAACTAAGGCGTGCGGTAATTTCAATTCCTTCAAACATTGCTGAAGGTGCGTCACGATCTTCAAATACAGACCTTTAATCTATACCAAAATATCAACCGTCCAAAATACCAAATCATCAAACAATTCAGCACAAAAGATAATCTACAGGTCCTCTATGAGGATAATCATTTGTTGATCGTTAACAAACGTCCGGGAGATATTGTTCAGGGTGATAAGACCGGGGATAAACCCCTATCTGAAGTTGCCAAAGAGTATATCGCCGAGAAATACAACAAACCCGGTGCTGTCTTTCTGGGAGTGGTCCATCGCCTGGATCGGCCAACCAGTGGTATAGTAGTTTTCGCTCGAACTTCTAAGGCTTTATCGAGATTAAATAAGTTATTTTCGGAAAGAGAAACAGTAAAGATCTACTGGGCAGTTGTGGAAAACCCTCCTCCAAATTCTCAGCAACGGTTGGTTCATTTTATGAAAAGGAATCAGAAACAAAATAAATCCTACGCCCACGAAAAAGAAGTCCCGGATAGTAAAAAGGCGATTCTTAATTATAAATTGATACGAAAACTAGATAACTATTTTCTTTTGGAAGTAGAACTGGAAACCGGGAGACATCACCAGATTCGCTCGCAGTTGGCTGCGATTGGCCGTTGCATAAAAGGTGATCTGAAATACGGTGCCAAACGCAGTAATAAAGACGGGAGTATACATCTGCATGCCAGAAGTCTGGCATTTGTCCATCCGGTGAAAAAAGAAGAATTAACGATCACGGCAAACCCGCCGGAGGATGCAATCTGGAACGCCTGTCTTAAATCTTAATAAGGTCGTTTTTAAGGGCGTAGATCACAAGTCCTACCCTATTCTTAATATGCAAACGATTGAACAACTCCTGTCTGTAGCCATCGATGGTCTTCGGACTTAAACTCATTACATCTGCGATCTCCTTGTATGTCATTTCAGAACAAGCGAGTTGTAAGAAGGTAAGTTCATTCTCCTTAAAAGGCACTTCTTCAGTTTTACTAGATGGCTGAATAGAGTGCAGCAGGGTGGCTGCCACCTTCTCCGAATGGTAATATCCTCTTTCCATCACCTCTTCAAGGGCGATCTTTAGGCGATCGGGGTGAATATCTTTTAGCAAATATCCTTTAGCGCCTTTCTGAAGCATCTTTAGGATCACTTTTTCATCATCTTCCATGGATAAAGCCAGAATCTTTATATCAGGGTGATTTTGTGATAGCCATTCGGCAGTTTCAAAACCGTCCATAACCGGCATGTTAATATCGAGAAGAATAATATCGGGTGGGTTGGAATTTGCGCGTAATTTTTGCTGAAGTTCTTTGCCGTTACTGGCGTGATAGATAACATGAAAACCCTCGAACGAATTTATGAGTTTTTCAAGAGAACCAGCGAGCAAAAGGTGATCGTCCACAATGGCGACAGTGTGTTTTTGCTGCTTCATGACTTTAAGGGATATACTAAGTTTAGTTTTGTTCCTTTACCGAGTTGGGATGTTAATTCGTAGCGCGCTCCAAGCAAATTAGCCCTACTCTTCATATTGTGCAGTCCCGAACTATCGCGATTTAGAGAGGTGTCGAAACCCAGGCCATCATCCTCCACACTTATTCCCAGCTCCTTCTCACGATAACCTAAAAATACAAATAAATTATTGGCTTTTGCATGTTTTATCACATTTGAAAAAAATTCCTGCATGATCCTGAAGATAATTATCTCATCTTCACTTTTAATAGACTTCTCTTCTCCTTCAATCTTTAGGTCTGCATGTAAGAAATTAAGTCGGTTAAAACGTTCAAGTTCAGTTCTTACCGATGCGACCAAGCCATTATGCTGAATTACATCTGTATTTAAAGTCTTGGAAAGGGCCCTAACCTCCTGAACCGTAGCGGTAACCACGTCTTTTGTTTCCTTGATCTGCGAACTGAAATCCGGGGATACGCGAGCCTGAAGCATATTAAGTTGAATATTCGCCACCGAAAGTAACTGCCCTACATTATCGTGAAGTTCCCAGGCAATGTTTTTAAGGGTTTGTTCCTGAATTTCGAGCTGGGCGTCTGTTAACTCCTTTTCAAATTTCTTTTCGGCTTCAAGGCGCTCCATGAGGAATTTGTTTTTTCTTTTCAGAAAAGCGATGATAAAAACAACCACAAATGCAACGAGTACAAATATGACTATGACAACGTATATAATTAATAAGATTTGGTCCTTCTGGAGCATACTATAAAACCTAAGATAAAAGTTGCGTACATAAAAATGTTCGCATAAAGTAAAATTGACACCCTCAAATTAACAAATACATTGTTAGCCGCACTGAAATACTTTGAGAAAAAATCAATCGGTGTTATACAAAGGTGAAGTATTAAAGCTCCAATAGAAATATAAAATGGTAAGAATCTTGTTAGATACAGCATTATATCGCTTCTCAACAATTCAAAATAAAATAGTCCTACACTAAGGAATAACATTATTGCTCCAGCAAACATTGAAAATTGAGAAAATCCAGTAAAATAAACATCACTTATTAATAAATTTATTATCGAAGCTCCTGCATATAGTATAATTAAAGCCCCTAAAATCGTTCGCCATTTTCTATCTTTAAGATACCATCTGAAATACCACATATAGAAGATGTATGTAATCAGGATCAATATATTGTACAACCAATAATTATCACTATAAACGGTCCCCTCAACAAACTTAAAATACTTGAATTTAGTAAAATAAGCGATAGGTGCATATGCACCTATAAATTCAACAAAAAAGGTCACCCATAAAAACATAACAAGTAACCTTTCTGGATTTTGAGTTTCTTTTTTTCTTTGAAGATAGAATGTACCAAATAATGCAGCCAACAACTCTAGAAGAGTTATTGGCAGTGCACTAACGATAAAATCAGATAATTCCAAGACTAATATATATTCGGTGGCCAGCCTCCAGTTCCAAAATTAAATGGATCCAGATCGTAGTTATTATCAGAATCAGCATCGGCTCCAGTAGTAGGTGCAAGAAATACAGTTGCTTTACTCTGTGAGTCGGTTCCATAAGCCGCAAAATAAATACGTATACCAGGATTGCTTATTCCCTCCTTTTCGGATCCATCCTTCACATAGTCCAAAAATTCCTGTAATTCGGCCAGACTAAATGTGAAATCGGATGTATCACCATCGGTGAACAGAGTGAGTGAATTTCCGCGGGAATTATGCCAATTTGTATAAAGAGTTTTTGCTTCTTGAACTGAAATACATTTTTGAGGTTTAGCCATTGTTGAAAATTTTAAGGATTAAGCTTAAAAATAAGCATTTCCTGCCGCAGACAAAGCAATACGCTTTAAAATCAGGAAAAATCCTATGTGAATTTTAAGGGTTTTTCCTCACAACTCTATCGCTTTCATACCTTACTTTTACATGATGCACTAAAGTGTAAACTTGTAATTTCCTTTTGTACAGCGTTTTATAAAACCATACTTTTATAAATACATAAAAACCTAACCAATTTTTCTGCTATGCCCGATGATCAAAATCCCAAGTCAATATGGAAAAAAGCAGGCTTATTTCTTTCGCGTGCGATCACTTACTTGTCCGGTGTATTTTCTTCTGTAGTAAAATTTACTAAAGCATCGATCCTAAGCCTAATTATTATTGTAATTGTCTTGCTGTTATTAACAAAAATGGACCAGGCATTTACCATGTTCGTCGATCTTATTGAAATTAAAGGTATTAAATGGGGACTCTTCTTTTCCTTTTTTATGATCAACGCCCTTGCCCTGGCACTTTCACACTATCCTATTTATAATTATTACGCTGCAAATCTCAATAACAGTTCGAAGTTTACTACCTGGGAAGAACTTTATCCCTTTAAAGGAACCTGGCCTAAATTTCCACTTAAGCTATATAAATTCTTTAAGGTCTTTATTTTCCATGAAAAGACAGGCGGAACATATAAGAAGGATGACCGGGCTCACTATTTACGTTACTCTATTGGTCTGCTTATCCATGCCGTTTGGATTTATTTCATTATAAAGACCTTCCTTCCTAAATTTGATCTTACCGAAGCCCAGGCAACGACTACTATCTGGATTTTCTGGGCGCTGTGTTTTGTTCCGCTACTTCATTACATTTATCTGCGAAAAGCAGTTGTCAAGGCTAAAAAAGACTCCAACACAACCCGTATATACAAAAAATTAGCCTATAGGTTTTCTCTGCTTCTCACCATCACCTTCATTCTTGTGATCACCTGCCTGCTATACGACGCCATGTTTAGCCGTGGAGGATTCTTTATTTTGGTTTTAACCTGCTATCTATTCATGTTGAATTACCTGTATTTCAGGCTCCTAAGAACTAAATTGGCCGATATCACAGACATTCTGAAAGATTCTGGATTTAAACCGGTGTTATGGGGAATGCAGCTTTTGAAGTACCTACTTTATCGGTCTGAGCATTATTTGCTGCTGTTTAGCTTCAATTTCATTTTTTCTATCACCATTATTATCTGGACCACCATTATGGCCCTTAAAGTTGGTGATCTGCCCAATGGTACTCCAATTCTACTCGCCTTCTTCTACGCGTACTATTTTATCATAGCAGCGATAGGGAAATTCTTTTTCGCCTACAACAAGATCCGGGAACAACAAAGTAAAAAGAATAAGGCTAAGGAAGGTCACTCTGTGCGATTTAAGATTCTCTGCGTTTCACTGTTCCTGCTGTTGGTTTTCTTTATAATAGGGATGTTTACCGAAACACACACCCATGAACTGGATCTGGTAAACCGGAATAGCACGGAAGATATCACCCAGGATGAATTCCTTACCGCGGTGAGCAAGATGGATGGTAACAGCGTATTTTTTATCGCCTCTCACGGAGGTGGCTTAAAATCGAATGCCTGGACCTTACACGTGCTGGAGAAACTCCACGCCGAAACCAAGGGCAAATTAATGGATCGCACAGTGGCTCTTTCGGGGGCTTCGGGTGGTTCGCTGGGATTGGCCTTATACACTGGTTTGTCTAAGGAATTTTCCGGGAATTTATCTTCGGATATGAAATTACTGAATTCGAGAATAGATAATATTTCGGAAGGCAATTATACCTCATCCGATCTGGCATTTACCTTTGGCCTTGATTCTTTCCGAAAACTTTGGTTACTCAATGGAGATTACTCACTTAGAGACCGACCTTATTACGCCATGATGAAATACCAAAACTATGTGGAAGATACCAGGCTAAAACAGTTATCTAAACAACCTTTCAGAAGTTTCTGGAAGGATGTGTATAAAAAACATGGCTACTTTCCATCTTTAATAATGAATACCGCCTCCACTACCGGACGGAGAGGCATACTTTGGTCTGTTAAGGCCAATAAATTTGATAGTATCTTTCATTTTTCTGAAGATCTGGCAGAATTGGAAGCCTATAATGGAAATGGAAACAAAACTATTCCGAAGACATTATCCTATTACGAGGCGGTTTCTACTACAAATCGTTTCCCCGTATTTAGCCCTGCTGCTAAAATACCCGGCTACGGCCACTATATAGACGCCGGAGCGATAGATAACAGCGGTATGTTGGGATGTCTGGATCTATACCTTTACCTCCAGGCGCAGAATAACTTTACCTATTTTCAGAATAAAAAAGTGGTGTTCATCGAGATCATAAACAGCAAAACGCTCTACCTGGACGACCTCTTAAAACGGATCGAAAAGAACAGGATAGAGAAGGATGAAAATGAAACCGATAATATTATTGCCGATCTGCAAACAGCACTGAATCTTGATAAGATCCCGGGCTATGTAAGTGACTTTGTGGATGGATACAGCCAAATTGAACTAATTAAGATATTCATGCCTCACAAGGTAACTATTGGGGATGTTGAAGGCTACCTTAATGGTGATATAAAAAACAAGGAGCAACGTAACGAACTGAACCAAAAGTTAATAGCTCATAACGAGTATTTGGATAGTATTACCGAAGCCGGACACGGCTCTAACGATCGAAACAAGTTCTTTAAAAAGTGGAGAACTTATGAACCCACCCTGTCCAGACACCTAAGCGAAAGCAGTCTTCTGTTTATTGAAGATGTCCTGGAGCACGAGCATATTACCAAAAAAATAGAAAAGATTAAAACCCTTGTTGGAAATTAGAACAGTTACTGATAACTCTTATTAAACTAATTTAAATCGAATTTCTTCCCCCGGGCCAAATTGCGCCAGTTGTTGGATGGCTTTTTCGTTTAAATGCAGTATCCTAGAATAGCCTCCTGTTGTCTGTGCATCCTTCATGAGCACGAGCATTTTTCCTGAAGGGGTTAATTGCACCGTCCCGGGTTGTACCGGAGCCGTGATAATCTCTTCAGCTGAAATTGGCTCATTATGATCTAACAAATATGCCATTCGGTTGCTTTGAGGGGAAACCACATACTTTGCATCGGTGATCTTCAGCCTAATCGCAGTGGGCAGCGTATGAAACTCCGGACCTCTTGAAACAGGAATCGTACGATTAAGATCGAGCTCCGGGAGTTGTTCTCCCCAACTTACTTCCTGGGAGGAGCTTTCCGATAAGGTAGAAATCTCAATAATATCGCCTTTCCGAAGCTTTTCCTCTCCGGTCAATCCTTTAAAATAACTTCTGCTACCTAAAACAATATTGGAAATGATCCCGCCTTTTACGGCAAGGTATCCCCATACGCCTTTTTCAGCCTTACCCAATTCCAGTAAACTGTTAGAATTTACAAGTACAGCGCGATTGGCGTTCATTTCTTTCCCGTCTAACATTATGTTGAACGTAGCTCCCGTGACAGCTATGATTACAGGTTTTGTAAAAAATAGCTTCGGACCCGCATTCGCAAATTCCAGAACAGCGCAATTGGGATCGTTACCTACTAATTTATTGCCTTTTACCGCCGAGGCTGTATCCATAAACCCACTTAAGGGAACCCCGTATTTGCGATAACCATATCGTCCGAGGTCCTGTATAGAACTATACATACCGGGATGTTGCACCTCAATCATTGTTATCTATTTTAAGAAAATACTTTCCCCGAGTGACTTGTTCTAAAATAAGGTCGAATTCGGCGCGCTCTATCACACGAAATTTTACCAGGTCGCCGGGTCGTAGCAAGGAAGGAGTTTCTTCGGAGACCGAGAAGAACTTTAACGGACTGCGCCCTATGATATTCCAACCTCCGGGAGATTCCATGGTATAGACCCCAGTTTGTTTACCCCCAATACCTATGGAACCTGCGGTAATTCTGGGACGAGGATTGGACAGTCGAGGTGTGAACAAACGTCTGTCAAGTCCGGTTAAATATGGAAATCCGGGTAAAAATCCTATAAATTCTACCCGATAATTGCCATTAGAATGCAGTTGGATTACTTCCTGAACTGTCAGCCCATTTTCGGAAGCAACTAAATTTAAGTCGGGCGCGAATTCTTCATCATAACAAACCGGGATGTATACCAGTCTCGATGATAATTTCTCCCGATTCGGAATAATTTCAATTTTATTTAATTCAGAAATAAAATCCTTTACATCCACCCCCTTATTCAGGTAAATTGCCATAGAATTGTAAGCAGGGACTGTTTCCAATACTTGTTCCTGGTAATTCTCCCCTATGAATTGATCCATTTCAAGAATCTCTCTACGCTGATCTGTAGTAAGATCCTCCGGCCATTCAATGAGAATCGCCCTATCTCCAAAGATATTTTCCTTCCATTGCTTCATCCTACTTTTATTCCCTTCTCGTTAAGTTTGTTATTAATATACGCTAGTATCTCGACAGACCCTGGTGTATCACTATGTATACAATACGTTTCTGAAACTATTGCTAGCTGCTTCCCTGTGTTACTTATTACCATTCCATCTCCTAACATTAAATTAAGTTGTTCCCAGACCGCTTTTGGAGACGCCAGTACGGCTCCTTCTTCGGTTCTTGGCAGGAGCGTACCATCATCCGCATATCTGCGATCGATAAAGGCTTCAAACACCAAAGGGAGTAAATTCTCGGCTTTTCTATGTAAAACAGAGCCATGAATTACATATAACTTTGGACGAATTTTCAAACTGGTGATCGCTTCCACCACGGCATCTGCCGTAGGTGCATCTTTAGCCGCATAATTGTACAGCGCCCCATGTAGTTTTATATGGTGAAGTTCGGCATTTTCAGTTTCACAGACAGCCAGAAATTGAAGCAGCTGAAAATAAATTGCTTCTGTAAGTTCCTGCTTAGTCATGGTCAACCGCATTCTTCCAAAATTATCTTTGTCGGGAAACGAAGGGTGTGCTCCTATTTTAACCTTTTGTTTCATGGCCAATCTAACCGTTGTACGCATGGTTTCTTCTGTTCCAAAATGCCCTCCGCAGGCTATGCTACATGACGAAATTAGGGGCATAATGCGTTCGTCAAGACCTGTGCCCTCTCCCATATCGGCGTTAATATCTATAAACTCTTTCATAAGCTGTTGTATACTTTTATGAGACTCATAACACCCAGTAAAATTGACGCAAGCAGTATAAACACAGCCAGAACATTCTGTAATTTACTGTTCACATAGGCACCTAATACATTCTGCCTGTTAACGGTCCAGAGAAGAAATCCGGCAATTATAGGTAACAGCAACCCATTGGCTACCTGGGCGACTCTTATCACTTCAATGGGGCTAAATCCCATAGAGGAGAACAAAACTCCCAGTAAAAGAATTACAATCCACACCGCACGGAACTTAGCCGATCTCAGCTTCGCCTCCCAACCAAAACATTCACGGGCCACATAAGCAGCGGCCAGAGGCGCGGTAATTGCAGAAGTGATCCCTGCCGCAAAAAGGCCTGTACTAAGTAAATAAACCGCATAGTCTCCATACAAAGGCTCGAGAGCTACCGCAAGATCTGCCGCATTAGAGATATCGGAAGCTGGTACAGCAGCAGCGCAGACAATGATAGCCAAAGATACCAATCCGCCTAACAGAATAGAAATATAGGTATCCATCCTTGCCGCCTTTAAATGTGTGGTACTCTCCCATTTCTCTCTAACCAGGGAAGCGTGTAAAAACAGGTTATACGGTACGACAGTTGTCCCCACAAGAGCGATTATGGTTAGCCAGCTATCTTCAGGAAAGGTTGGAATGAATACATGTTTTATAACTTCGGAAAGGTCTGGTCTGGTTAACACGGCAGTAACTAAAAAGGAAATGCTCATTAACAGAACCAGCGCGATTAGGAAGCGTTCTATCAATTTATAGTTTCCGAAGTACAATACAATAAAAGCGATCAGCCCTATAAGAAGGCTTAATACATTTAGGTTCACCCCAGAAAAGGAAACTTGGTAGCTCTCTACGATAGTTCCTAGTCCCAATACCCCACCACTTATATTCCCAGCTTCATACGCTGCATTACCAACAAGAATGGCCGTAAGGATTAGCAGGATGGCAAAGGACCTGATGAATGGGTTTTTTATTTCAGATTTTACGGTTGCCGCCAGGCCTTTTCCGTATACGATCCCCAGTCGAGCCGCCATCTCTTGTAGCACTATAGTTGCTACTATGGAAAGGACCATCGCCCAAAGTAAAGTAAACCCAAACTTCACACCTGCCAGGGTGCAAACAGTAACAGTCCCCGGGCCAATGAACGCTGCGGCTACTAGGGTACCGGGTCCGATATTTCTGAAAAATCGTTTCAAACAAAGGAATAAAGTATGAAATTAAACAAAAAAGGGATACCGTGATGGCATCCCTTTTTATATTATTTATTGAAGAGCTTACTGAGCTACTTCTTCTAATTTAACCTCTTCTCCTTCTTTATCCAGCAACATAACCTCATCGAAGTCCATATTCTTAAACTGAACGTACTGGGTTGCAGCATCTCCAACTACAAGATATGCCATCCTAGATTCGTCCAGATATTTGTTGGCCAGCATTTTGTGCTGCTCCAGCGTCATATTTCGTATTACTGTTTCCTCATCTGCAATATAATTGGAAGGCAGATCGTACATACTCATTTCCTGAAGCATCCCCAGTAAGGAGCCTTGTGTTTCAAAACGACGGGCATTCGACTTAATTAAAGCGTTCTTGGTAAATTCCAGGTCGTCCTCACTAATTCCTTCCTTGTACATCCCGATCTGATCTTTAAAGATCTGAACCGACTCCCCAGTAGTGTTAGTTCGCACACTGGAAGAAGCTTTAAATGTTCCGGGTATCTTCGAACCGCTAAAATTAGTTCTGGCTCCATACGTATATCCTTTTTCCTCCCGAAGGATAAGATTTACATTTCCACTGAAAGATCCTCCTAATTTATAGTTCATCACTTCTACCGGATAGAAATCTGGGTTATTTCGTGCCAGACCAACATAACCGATGTTAATTACAGACTGCTTGGCATTGGGAATATCCACAAAATAAAGTGAAGCCTTATCCCTGTTGTTTTCGGCAGGATATTCAGGAATAGTCACTTCCTTGGCCTCCCAGCCCTTTTCCAAAGAGGCCAGTTTATCCAATGCCGAATCCTTATCGATCTTTCCTACTACATGGAAAGTGCTCACTGAAGGTGAGAAATAGTTGTTGTAATAGACCTTAAGGTCGTCCATGGTAATCGCTTCAACAGATTCTACCGTTCCTGAAGTAGGATAGGCAAAAATATGATCCTCGCCATATAATAATTTGTTGAACACTTTACTTGCCACGGCATTAGGATTAGACTCCGAACGTTTTATATCGTTGATCGTCTTGGTTTTGATCCTTTTAAATTCTTCTTCGTCCCAGCGAGGTTCTAATAGAATTTCCTCAACCAAAGCCATGGTTTTTTCGAAGTTACGTACCAGGGTGTTTCCACGTATAACAATGGATTCGTTGGTGGTATACATGTTTATGTTGGCACCCAGCATTTCGATCTCTTCTTCAAGCTCTTCCGGAGTTTTATTGGCGGTTCCTTCCATCATGATATCTGTCATAAGGTTTGCCACCCCATTTTTATTTTTATCATCCAGTAAATGACCACCTTCCATTACCAGGCTGAAATTTACAGTTGGGATCTCGTTCTGCTCTATACCGTAAACTTCCATTCCATTAGCAAGTTCGGCAGTCCAGGAGCTTGGAATATTTAATTTGGGCGCCGGACCCTGTGCAGGTTCCGTACTTCTATCGATAAGGGACGGAGTTTTTACCACCTCTTCGTTAGCCTCTTCAATGGTTTTTACTACATTTTCCTTGATCTCTTCCTCAACAACTGGCGCAACCGCCGAATTTTCGGCTATAAGCTCTGTTTGTCCCTTAGGAACAAAACTAGTGACAACAAAAGGCTTGTCCTTAATGTACTTATTGTAAACCCGCATCACATCTTCTTTGGTCACCGCCTTGATATTTTCTATATCCTTCTCAATAAAACCGGGATCTCCCGCAAACACATTGTATTGAGCCAGTTGGAAGGATTTACCTAACACACTGCTAATGCCATTATAGAACTGGGTTTCAAGACCGGCCTTGATACGTTCTACATCACGCTCTGTAACTCCATCGGTTTCGAACATGGTCATAGCTTCTGCGATTCCGGCTTCTACTTCATCCAGATCCACCCCTTCATTAGCCGTGATAATTATATGGAACTCTCCAGCGATCTCCTGCGCATTGTGATAAGCGATGGTTCGTGAAGTAAGGTCTTTTTCTTTTACAAGTACCTTGTATAAAGGTGCTTTTTTACCGCTAGACAGAATCTCGGCAAGGAAGTCCAGTGCATAAGCATCTTCTGTAAACTGTTGTAAGGTTGGCCATACCATATGCATTTGTGGTGCCGTGGCGAAGTTATCTTCGTGATAAAGTCGTTTGGTCTCGGCAATGGTAACAGGTTGTGGTTCCAAAGGCTCTACTTCCTGCCTTCTTTTGATCTCACCAAAATATTTTTCGATAAGTGCTTTGGCATCGGCTTCCTCGAAATCACCCGCCAGTACCAGGGTCGCGTTATTAGGGCCATAAAAACGGTCGTAGAACTCCCGAACGTCTTCTACAGTAGCGTTCTGAAGATCTACCAGCTCCCCAATCACCTGCCAGTTATATGGATGTCCTTCAGGGTAGATGTTTTTGTCTAATACCCAGTTGGTATGTCCGTAAGGGTTGTTATCCACCCTTTGTCTTTTTTCATTCTGAACTACTTCCTGCTGATTGTAAAATGCAGATTCGGTAACGGTATTGATGAGATATCCCATCCTGTCACTTTCCAGCCAAAGAACCATTTCCAGTGCGTTTTTTGGAACCACTTCATAATATATTGTCCCGTCTTTCCAGGTACCTCCGTTAAGAGTTCCTCCGGCGTCCTGGATCTTTTTGAAGAATTGGTCCTGTGGAACGTTCTCAGATTCCTGAAAGAGCATGTGTTCGAAAAGGTGAGCAAATCCGGTTCTGCCGGTCTTCTCGCGATTGGATCCTACTCCGTACTGAATTGCAACGGAAACGATTGGATCACTTTTGTCCTGATGCAGTACTACGTCTAAACCGTTCTCCAATTCATACTTAGTGTACTCGATTGAGAGATTCGCGCTTTCTTCGGCGGTTTTAGACTTGTCACCGCAAGATGTAACAATAGCCATGGTAAATAAAGCCATGGCTATAAATTTTGTGAGTTTTTTAAAATACATTTTTTTTGATTGTTTTTATAGAATTTTTAAAGATACAATGGACACTTTATACTTAACATAAAAAAGTGTTAAATCAGTTAGTATTGTAACGGCCTTTCTCTCAATTCATTGCCATTTTAGTCTAACTGATGAAAATCATATTTTATTCCTACTGAAATACCCAAATTGTCATTGCAAATTTCCAGCGTACTTGGAGAAACGGCAGGCTATGGGTGAACAAAAAGTTAATCGTTCGTTTTCTGAAGAAAAGAAGGCATTATTTATAAAGAACCTCCTGGATGATGTCCGGGCCCTCGAACAGATGCTTGAGAACGGGCAGATTGAAAAAGGAATCACTCGTATAGGAGCTGAACAGGAATTTTGCCTGGTCACCAAAGACTGGCGCCCTGCTACAAACAACGAGGAGATCCTGGCCAAAGTAAACGATCCGCATTTCACCACCGAATTAGCCCGCTATAACCTGGAGATCAACCTGGACCCCATAGAACTTAAAGGTGATTGTTTTACTAAGGTTGAAGCCCAATTGAAAGATATGCTTACCAAAGGAGTTAAAGTTTCTGAAGAGAACGATACCAAGATGATCTTAACAGGAATTTTACCCACCATTACAAAAACCCATCTCTCCCTAGATTACATTACTCCTAACCCCAGGTATTATGCCCTCAATGAAATGCTCATTGGATTGAGGCGTTCTAACTTTCAGTTGCATTTAAAAGGGGTGGACGAATTGAGTATAGCGCACGATTCGGTGTTATTTGAAGCCTGTAACACAAGTTTTCAACTCCATCTGCAGATAGATCCGGATGACTTTATAAGCAGTTTTAACTGGTCGCAGGCGATCGCGGGTCCCATTCTTAGTATTTGCTGTAACTCTCCACTATTACTGGGAAGGGAGCTATGGGATGAAACTCGTATCGCCCTGTTCAGACAGAGTATAGATACTCGCAATATTTCTGAAGCACTCAAGGATCAATCGCCCAGAGTGGCTTTTGGAGATAACTGGGCTAAAGGTACTGCAGTGGATATTTACAAAGAGAACATCTCTAAATTCAAGATCATTCTATCCCGCGAGTTGGATGAAAATTCACTGGAAGTGCTGGCAGAAGGGAAAACCCCGAAATTACGAGCTTTAAACCTCCACAGTGGAACTATCTACCCGTGGAACCGGGCTTGTTATGGGGTAGGCAACGGAAAAGCACATCTGCGAATTGAAAACCGTTATATTCCTTCAGGGCCTTCAGTTCTGGATGAAATGGCCAACTTCGCCTTTTGGGTAGGTGTAATGAGAGGTCGGCCCAAGAAATTCGACGATATGGCTTCAGTAATGGATTTCAGAGAAGCAAAATCGAATTTCGTAAAAGCCGCTCGAAGTGGTCGAAGTGCAGTAATGTGTTGGGAAGGAAAACAATATTCAGCAAAAAAACTTATAAAAAAAGTATTTCTTCCTATGGCCTATGATGGGCTGAGATCTGAAGGCATAGCCGAAGCAGATATAGAGCGCCTGCTTAATGTGATTGAAAAACGCTTAAAAGGAAATACGGGCTCTACCTGGATGATATCCAATTACCGAAGGCTGAACAATTCGATGAAAAAAGATAAAGCTCTCAGATTGATTACCAAATCGATCTATTTAAATCAGCAAAAAGGAATTCCTGTTCACAAATGGCCAGATGCCGATGAAAATGACGTATTGAAGGAGGCATCACATTTGGTAGGACATATTATGTCCACTATGCTTTTCACTGTAAAAGATACAGATCTGGCCAATTTGGCTACAAGTATTATGGAATGGAATAATATTCATCACGTTCCTGTAGAGAACGATGAGAACGAGTTGTGCGGGCTCCTCACCTGGTCGCATGCAAGTAAGTACCACGAGGAGAAAGATAATTCCTGGTACCTGGTGAAAGATATTATGGAAAAAAAGGTAATTTCGGTGGAAGCAACCACGCCTATAAAAGATGCCATACAGATCATGAAAACATATGAAATTGGTTGTTTGCCCGTTCTTCAGAATAAAGAACTTATCGGTATCATCACCGTACATGATGTAAGACCTTACGACCATGATTAAATTGCACAGTGAGCCCCTAAATAAGACCATTGAAATTAAACGAATAATTGGTACCTACCACGGAACCGAAGATGGTCCCACCTTAATTTTTACCGCAGGTATTCATGGCAATGAACCTGCAGGGATCTTTGCGCTTCAGACAGTTTTGAAAAAA
>QQUG01000080.1 GCA_008501705.1 Flavobacterium sp. | reverse complement strand
AAAAGAAACAAGACGAAGAGAAATCTGCGTTGGATTTATGGAAGGAGGCATTATCTAATGTAATGCCTCACGTAGAGGTTAGAAGCCGACGTGTTGGGGGAGCTACATTTCAGATCCCTATGCAAATTAGACCGGACCGAAAGATATCCACGGCTATGAAGTGGTTGATCCTTTTCGCTCGTAAGAGAAATGAAAAGTCGATGGCACAGAAACTGGCCGCTGAGATTCTTGCAGCAGCAAAAGAAGAAGGTGCCGCGGTTAAGAAGCGTGTTGATACACACAAGATGGCCGAAGCAAATAAAGCGTTCTCACATTTCAGATTTTAATAAAAGATGGCACAAAGAGATTTAAAATATACAAGAAATATAGGGATTGCTGCGCATATTGATGCGGGTAAGACCACAACTACAGAACGTATCCTTTATTACACGGGTGTGAGTCACAAGATCGGTGAAGTACACGATGGTGCTGCGACTATGGACTGGATGGAGCAGGAGCAGGAGCGTGGAATTACAATTACTTCCGCTGCAACAACTTGTACCTGGAACTTCCCAACCGAAAACGGACAGCCTACCGAAGATGCCAAAGGATACCATTTCAATATTATCGATACTCCGGGTCACGTGGATTTCACCGTTGAGGTGAACAGATCTCTACGTGTACTGGACGGTCTGGTATTCCTGTTCAGTGCCGTGGATGGTGTAGAGCCACAATCTGAAACTAACTGGAGACTGGCCGATAATTACAAAGTACCTCGTATGGGCTTTGTGAACAAAATGGACCGTCAGGGTTCTAACTTCCTTGCTGTTTGTCAGCAGGTGAAGGACATGCTGGGTTCTAATGCTGTGCCGATCGTACTACCTATTGGAGATGAGATCGATTTTAAAGGCGTGGTAGATCTGGTAAAGAACCGTGCTATTGTTTGGCATGAAGAGTCTATGGGTTCTACCTTCGACGTAGTTGAAATACCTGAAGAATTAAAAGCTGAAGCAGCAGAGTATCGCGGTAAACTTATTGAAGAAGTTGCTGCATACGACGAGAACCTGCTTGAGAAATATATGGAAGACGAAGACTCTATTACCGAAGATGAGGTGCATGCTGCACTTCGTGCTGCGGTGATGGACATGAGTATCATCCCAATGATCTGTGGTTCTGCGTTCAAGAACAAAGGAGTACAGTTTTTACTAGATGCTGTTTGTCGTTACCTTCCGTCTCCTGTAGATAAGGAGGCTATCGTAGGAACCAATCCTGATACCGGAGAAGAAGAATCACGTAAGCCGGATGTTAGTGCACCTTTCGCTGCACTGGCCTTTAAGATCGCTACCGATCCTTTCGTAGGGCGTTTAGCTTTCTTCCGTGCTTATTCCGGACGCCTGGATGCCGGTTCTTATGTGTTGAACAATCGTTCAGGTAAGAAAGAACGTATCTCACGTATCTACCAGATGCATTCCAACAAACAGAATGCGATCGATTTTATCGAAGCAGGAGATATTGGAGCTGCAGTAGGATTTAAAGATATTAAAACGGGTGATACGCTTTCAGCAGAAAAACACCCAATCGTACTTGAGTCTATGAACTTCCCTGATCCGGTAATCGGTATTGCGGTGGAGCCTAAGACTAAAGCCGATGTGGATAAACTTGGGATGTCTCTGGCCAAATTGGCCGAAGAGGATCCTACTTTCCAGGTACGTACCGATGAAGCTTCAGGGCAAACGGTTATTTCTGGAATGGGTGAGCTTCACCTCGATATTATCGTGGACCGTCTTAGACGTGAGTTTAAGGTTGAAGTGAACCAGGGGCAGCCACAGGTTGAGTATAAAGAGGCAATCACAAGAACTGCTAATCACCGTGAAGTTTACAAGAAACAAACCGGGGGGCGTGGTAAGTTCGCCGATATAGTATTTACATTAGGACCTGTTGAAGATGAGAAAGCAGTTGGACTTGAATTCGTAAATGAGATCAAGGGTGGAAACATTCCTAAGGAATTTGTTCCTTCTGTTGAGAAAGGATTCAAAGAAGCAATGAAAAATGGTCCGTTGGCCGGATTCGAAGTTGATAGTATGAAGGTAACCCTTAAGGATGGATCTTTCCACCCTGTAGATTCCGATCAATTATCGTTCGAGCTGGCAGCAAAATTAGGATTTAAAGCGGCAGCCAAGGCTGCAGGAGCTGTGATCATGGAGCCTATTATGAAGCTGGAGGTATTAACTCCGGAAGAGAATATGGGTGACATTGTAGGTGACCTTAACCGTCGTCGTGGTCAGGTAAATGACATGAGCGACCGTGCAGGATCTAAAGTTGTTAAGGCTGAAGTGCCACTTTCTGAAATGTTTGGTTATGTAACCACATTGAGAACGTTGTCTTCAGGACGAGCAACTTCAACTATGGAATTTTCACACTATGCGCAAACGCCTTCGAATATTTCCGAAGAAGTGATCGCAACAGCAAGAGGAACCGCTAACGTATAATATTTCAGCAATGAGTCAGAAAATTAGAATCAAATTAAAATCTTACGATCATAATTTAGTGGACAAATCTGCTGAAAAAATCGTAAAGACAGTTAAAAGTACAGGTGCTGTAGTAACTGGGCCAATCCCATTGCCAACACACAAGAAGATCTTTACCGTACTGCGTTCACCGCACGTGAACAAGAAGAGTAGAGAGCAATTCCAGTTGAGTTCGTATAAGCGACTACTGGATATCTACAGCTCTTCTTCCAAAACGATAGACGCTCTAATGAAGTTAGAGCTGCCAAGCGGAGTAGAAGTAGAGATCAAGGTATAAGTAGAAACTGAAGCGATTTGCTTCAATACATGTCCGGAGCTGCGAGCGAAGGAAAAACGGAAACAAAATAAAATTCAGGGCTGAATTTATTTTGGCCCTGTTTTTTTGAAAGGTAGTTTCCGAAGAAAAAAAAGAATATTAATAACTAAATAATTAAATATGTCTGGGTTAATTGGAAAAAAGATAGGGATGACCAGCATCTTCGACGAGAACGGAAAGAATATGCCGTGTACCGTCATTGAGGCAGGCCCCTGTGTTGTTACCCAAGTCAGAACCGAAGAGGTTGACGGGTATAGTGCTCTTCAGCTTGGTTTCGATGACAAAAAGACTGCAAACAAAGCTGCTGAAGGCCATGCTAAAAAAGCCGGAACTGTTGCTAAGCGTCGTGTTGTTGAATTCCAGGGATTTGAAGAAGAATACAAATTAGGTGATACGATCACTGTGGAACACTTTGTTGAAGGCGAGTTTGTGGATGTTTCCGGAACGAGTAAAGGTAAAGGATTCCAGGGTGTGGTAAAACGCCACGGATTTGGTGGTGTAGGACAAGCGACTCACGGTCAGCATAACAGACTAAGAGCTCCTGGTTCCATTGGTGCTGCTTCTTATCCTGCGAGAGTTTTCAAAGGAATGAAGATGGCTGGCCAAATGGGAAATGAAAAAGTGAAAGTACAGAACTTAAGAGTGTTGAAAGTGGTTCCTGAAAAGAACTTACTTGTTGTGAAAGGGTGTGTACCCGGACATAAAAACGCTTATGTAACGATTCAGAAATAATGAAGGTAGCGGTATTAGATAAAAACGGAAAAGACACTGGAAGGAAAGTAGAGCTTTCTAAAGAGGTGTTCGGTATAGAACCAAACAATCACGCTGTTTATCTTGATGTGAAGCAGTATCTGGCCAATCAGCGTCAGGGAACGCACAAGGCTAAAGAGCGTGCTGAGATCGTGGGTAGTACCCGTAAGATCAAGAAGCAAAAAGGAACTGGTACAGCCCGTGCGGGTAGTATCAAGTCGCCTATATTTAAAGGTGGTGGTAGAATCTTTGGTCCAAGACCGAGAAGCTACTCTTTTAAATTGAATAAGAACCTAAAACGATTGGCGCGTCGTTCGGCTTTGAGCATGAAGGCAAATGACAAGGCAATAGTTGTAATGGAAGACCTTAGTTTTGAGGCACCTAAGACAAAAGAATTCACTTCAGTTTTAAAGTCGTTAGGACTTGAAAACAAAAAGTCTCTGTTTGTGTTGGGAGAGTCAAATAATAACTTATATTTGTCGTCTCGCAATTTGAAAGGTGCTGAGGTTGTAACCAACTCAGAATTAAGCACTTACAAAATTATGAATGCAAACAGCCTCGTGTTGTTTGAAGGTTCTTTGGAAGGAATTGAAACAAACTTAAGTAAATAGAAACGAGATGAATATCTTAATTAAACCTATTATTACAGAAAAAGCTACAGCCGATGCTGAGTTAAATAACCGTTACGGTTTTGTAGTGAATCCACAGGCGAACAAGGTAGAAATCAAAAAAGCAGTGGAAGCTGTTTATGGAGTTTCTGTTACTGGAGTTCGAACAATGAATGTCCGCCCGGACAGGAAGACTCGTTATACAAAAACGGGTATCCAGACTGGTAAAACAAATGCTTATAAGAAAGCAATTGTACAGGTGGCGGAAGGTGATACAATTGATTTTTACAATAACATCTAAGCAATTAGATATTAATTAGACAACAATGTCAGTAAGAAAATTAAAACCTATCACACCAGGTCAGCGATTTAGGGTTGTAAATGGATTTGACGCCATCACAACCGATAAGCCGGAGAAGAGTTTATTAGCTCCGAAAAAAAGATCAGGTGGTAGAAACAGTCAAGGTAAGATGACCATGCGCTACAAAGGTGGTGGTCATAAGAGAAAATACCGAATTATTGATTTTAAACGCGACAAGGATGGAATTCCTGCAACTGTTGCGTCTATAGAATACGATCCAAACCGTACAGCTTTTATCGCCCTGGTTAATTACCAGGATGGAGAAAAGCGCTATGTGATTGCACAGAACGGTCTTCAGGTGGGTCAGAATATCGTGTCGGGAGACAAAGTTGCTCCGGAGATCGGTAACACAATGACCCTAGCTAATATCCCTTTAGGTACTATTATTTCCTGTATCGAATTACACCCCGGACAAGGTGCTGTTATGGCGCGTAGTGCAGGGGCTTTCGCTCAATTGATGGCTCGAGACGGAAAGTATGCTACCGTTAAATTACCATCAGGTGAGACCCGTATGGTTCTTGCAACATGCAAGGCTACTATTGGAGCTGTGTCTAACAGTGACCACCAGTTGTTAGTATCTGGTAAAGCAGGTAGATCAAGGTGGTTAGGAAGAAGACCAAGAACAAGACCAGTGGTTATGAACCCGGTTGATCACCCAATGGGTGGTGGTGAAGGTAAATCTTCAGGAGGACACCCAAGATCGAGAAATGGTATTCCTGCAAAAGGATTCAGGACTCGTTCAAAATCTAAAGCGAGTAATAAATACATTATCGAACGTAGAAAGAAATAAGCTATGGCAAGATCATTAAAAAAGGGACCTTACGTTCACTATAAATTAGAGCAAAAAGTTCAACAAAATGTTGAGTCGAACAAGAAAACTGTGATCAAGACCTGGTCGCGAGCTTCTATGATCACTCCAGACTTTGTTGGACAGACCATTGCGGTTCATAACGGAAGACAATTCGTTCCTGTGTATGTAACCGAGAATATGGTAGGACATAAATTAGGAGAATTTTCACCAACTAGATCATTCCGTGGTCATGCCGGTGCTAAAAACAAAGGAAAAAAATAATAAGCCATGGGAGTTCGTAAAAGAGAAAGAGCAGAAGCTATCAAGGAGGCAAAGAAGACACAATACTTTGCCAAGTTGAACAATTGCCCTACTTCGCCAAGAAAGATGCGATTAGTTGCAGACCTTGTACGTGGTGAAAAAGTAGATAAAGCACTTAATATATTAAGGTTTAGTCCTAAAGAAGCGTCTCGAAGATTAGAGAAACTATTGTTATCTGCCATCGCAAACTGGCAGGCTAAGAATGAAGATGCTTCTATCGAGGATGCAGACTTGTTTATTAAGGAGATCCGTGTTGACGGCGGGACCATGTTGAAAAGACTACGTCCGGCTCCACAGGGTCGTGCACACAGAATTAGAAAACGTTCTAACCACGTAACACTGGTTTTAGGAGCTAACGATAACACACAAAGCTAATTTTAAATGGGACAGAAGACAAATCCAATCGGGAATCGCTTAGGTATCATCAGAGGATGGGAATCCAACTGGTACGGAGGCAACGACTACGGTGATAAACTTGCCGAAGACGACAAGATTAGAAAATATGTTCACGCTCGTTTAAGTAAAGCCAGTGTGTCCAGAGTAATTATTGAGCGTACGCTTAAACTTGTAACCGTTACTATCACCACTGCCCGTCCCGGTATCATTATCGGTAAAGGTGGCCAGGAGGTAGACAAGTTGAAAGAAGAGCTTAAGAAAATTACGGGTAAAGAGGTACAGATCAACATCCATGAGATCAAGAGACCTGAGCTTGATGCGCACCTTGTTGCTGCCAGTATCGCAAGACAAATTGAGAATCGTATCTCATACCGTCGTGCGATTAAAATGGCAATTGCAGCAGCGATGCGTATGAATGCAGAAGGAATCAAGATCATGATCTCAGGACGATTGAACGGAGCTGAAATGGCGCGTTCCGAATCGTATAAAGATGGACGTATCCCTTTATCTACCTTTAGAGCCGACATAGACTATGCCTTAGTTGAAGCCCACACTACCTATGGTAGACTGGGAGTTAAGGTATGGATCATGAAAGGTGAAGTATATGGAAAAAGAGAACTTTCTCCTCTTGTTGGCCTGGCCAAAAAAGGTGGAAAAGGTGGAACCGGGCGAGGTGGTAATAAGTCACGTCGTAGAAAGTAATTTTTTAAACAGAAGAAAATGTTACAACCCAAGAGAACAAAATACCGTAAAATGCAGAAAGGCCGCATGAAGGGGAATGCCGGACGTGGCACTCAACTCTCTTACGGAACCTTTGGTATAAAGTCTTTAGATTCGAATTTCCTTACTGCGCGTCAAATTGAAGCCGCACGTATTGCTGCTACCCGTTATATGAAAAGGGAAGGTTCTATCTGGATCATGATATTTCCAGATAAGCCTATCACTAAGAAACCTCTTGAGGTTCGTATGGGTAAAGGTAAAGGTGCTGTAGAATACTGGGCTGCTGTAGTGAAACCTGGAAGAATTTTGTTTGAAGTTTCCGGTGTGTCTTTAGATACCGCTAAAGAGGCCTTGCGTCTTGCGGCTCAGAAGTTACCGGTGAAAACAAAATTTATTGTATCACGAGACTATCAAGGATAATTTTTTGAAAGATGAAACAATCAGAAATAAATCAGGCATCATCGGCAGAACTGCAAGAAAAACTTGCTGAAACAAGACAGGCTTATTCAGACCTGAAGATGGCACACACCATTTCACCGTTGGAGAATCCAATTCAGTTAAGAGCACATCGAAAAACGATTGCACGAATTGCGACAGAACTAACAAAAAGAGACGAACAATAACGGTACGAAGCTGAAAGATGGAAAATAGAAACTTAAGAAAAGAACGTATAGGTGTAGTAACCAGTAACAAAATGGAGAAGTCCATAGTTGTTGCCGAGGTGAAAAAAGTAAAGCACCCTATGTATGGAAAATTCGTTTTAAAAACGAAGAAATACGTAGCACACGACGAAAAGAACGACTGCAATGAGGGAGACACTGTAAAGATCATGGAAACAAGACCTTTAAGTAAGACCAAATGCTGGCGTTTAGTAGAAATCATTGAAAGAGCGAAGTAATCATGATACAGCAAGAATCAAGACTAAAAGTAGCAGATAATACAGGAGCGAAGGAAGTACTTTGTATCCGAGTATTAGGCGGAACCAAGAAAAGATATGCTTCTATTGGGGATAAGATCGTAGTGACTGTAAAGGATGCTACTCCCAACGGACAGATTAAAAAAGGTGCCGTTTCAACGGCTGTAGTGGTACGTACCGTAAAAGAAGTTAGAAGGCCGGATGGTTCATATATCCGTTTCGACGACAATGCTTGTGTACTTCTAAACCCTCAAGGGGAGATGAGAGGTACTCGTGTATTCGGTCCAGTTGCCAGAGAGCTTCGCGATAAGCAATTTATGAAAATAGTATCATTGGCGCCTGAGGTGCTTTAATACGAAATTAAGATGGGAAAGCTTAAGATAAAATCAGGAGATACTGTAGTAGTTACCACCGGAGAACATAAAGGTTCGGAAGGACGTGTAATGAAAGTATTTCGTGATAAGAACAAAGCAATAGTAGAAGGAGTGAACACGGTAAAGAAACATGAGAAGCCAAGTGCTGCAAACCCTCAGGGTGGAATTACCGAAAAAGAAGCTCCAATTCATATTTCTAACCTGGCATTGATTGATCCTAAATCGGGTGAAGCTACACGTGTTGGGTACAGAATGGAAGATGGTAAAAAAGTACGATTTTCTAAAAAATCGAATCAAGTATTATAGTTATGGGATATTCACCAAGACTTAAAGAAGAATACAAGAGCAGAGTAATTAACGCTCTTACCGATGAGTTCGGTTATAAGAATGTTATGCAGGTACCAAAACTAGAGCGCATTGTTGTGTCTCAGGGTGTAGGTGCTGCCGTAGCAGATAAAAAACTTATCGATAATTCTATAGAGGAATTGACGATGATCACGGGGCAAAAAGCAGTTGCAACCATGTCCAAAAAGGATGTTGCCAACTTTAAGCTTCGTAAAGGAATGCCAATTGGTACAAAGGTTACCCTTCGCGGTGAGCGTATGTATGAGTTCCTAGACAGACTCATTACAACGGCTATTCCTCGTATTCGTGATTTCAACGGAATAAAAGCCACTGGTTTTGATGGAAGAGGTAATTACTCTCTGGGTATTACCGAACAGATCATTTTCCAGGAGATCGATATCGACAAGGTAAAGAAGATAGAGGGGATGAACATCACTTTTGTTACTTCTGCCAAAACCGATAAAGAAGCGAAATCATTACTAACAGAACTGGGATTACCTTTTAAAAAGAATTAAGAGATGGCCAAAGAATCAATGAAAGCCCGCGAGGTAAAAAGAGCAAGAATGGTAGCGAAGTATGCCGAAAAGCGCAAGGCGTTAAAAGAAGCCGGCGATTGGGAAGCACTTCAGAAATTACCAAAGAACTCTTCACCTGTTCGTTTACACAACAGATGTAAACTAACGGGAAGACCAAAGGGGTATATGAGACAATTCGGGATTTCACGTGTAATGTTCCGTGAAATGGCAAATAAAGGATTGATCCCGGGTGTTAGAAAAGCAAGCTGGTAAATTATTAACTGGTGGAAGGTTTGTTTGCCGAAGGCAGGCGAAAACCACTACCGTAATCAAATATAAATGACAACAGATCCAATCGCAGATTATCTAACCAGAGTTAGAAATGCAGTGAAAGCAGGACACCGCGTAGTAGAGGTGCCCGCTTCCAATCTTAAGAAAGAGATCACAAAAATCTTGTTCGATCAGGGTTATATTTTAAGCTACAAATTCGAAGACGAAAAAGGACCTCAGGGAACTATCAAGATCGCTTTGAAATACGATAAGCTTACTAAAGATCCTGTGATCAAGAAAATGCAAAGAATTAGTAAACCCGGTTTACGTAAATATGCAAGTTCTTCGGATATACCAAGAGTTCTGAATGGTTTAGGAATTGCTATCGTGTCTACTTCAGCAGGAGTAATGACAGGTAAGCAAGCTGAAGCCCAGAATGTTGGTGGCGAATTACTGTGTTACGTATACTAAATTAAAGACAGCAAAGAAATGTCAAGAATAGGTAATAACCCGGTAGCGATTCCTGAAGGTGTAACAGTAGAAGTTAAAGACAATACAGTCACTGTAAAAGGGAAATTAGGCGAGTTAACTCAGGAAATCGAAGGAGTTAGCGTAAAAGTAGAAGAAGGAAATGTTCATGTAGCACGTCCTTCCGATGCAAAAGATCACAGGGCGAAGCACGGTTTGTACAGATCATTGATCAACAACATGATTAATGGTGTATCAACCGGCTGGACCAAGGAATTGGAATTAGTAGGAGTTGGATATCGAGCTTCTAATCAAGGTCAGAAATTAGATCTGGCTATTGGATTCTCACACAATATTGTATTGGATATCGCCCCTGAGGTAAAAGTTGAAACAGTTACCGAGAAAGGTAAGAATCCAATTGTAAAATTAACATCGCACGACAAGCAACTGGTTGGACAGGTGGCAGCGAAGATTCGCGGATTCCGTAAACCAGAACCTTACAAAGGTAAAGGGATCAAGTTTGTAGGTGAACAAATAAGAAGAAAAGCAGGTAAATCTGCATAAGAAATAACGTTATGGCATTATCAAAGAACGATAGAAGGGATCGAATCCGATTCAGAATCAGAAAGACGGTTTCCGGAACTGCTCAACGTCCTCGTTTGGCAGTTTTCAGAAGTAACAAGGAGATCTATGCTCAACTTATTGACGATGTATCAGGTACTACCATCACTGCTGCATCTTCAAGAGATAAAGATATTAACGCATCTAAGGTTAATAAAACCGAAGCCGCGAAATTAGTTGGTAAGGCTCTCGCTGAGAAAGCTCAGAAGGCCGGTGTAGAAGCTGTGTCTTTTGACAGAGGCGGATACCTTTACCACGGAAGAGTAAAATCATTAGCTGAAGGGGCTCGCGAAGGCGGTCTTAAATTTTAAGAACTATGTATCAGGACTATAAAAACGTAGAATTAGTAAAACCGGGCGGACTAGAATTAAAGGACCGTTTGGTGGGCGTACAACGTGTTACGAAAGTAACAAAAGGGGGTAGAGCCTTTGGATTTTCAGCTATTGTAGTTGTAGGAGATGAGAATGGTGTTGTTGGACACGGATTGGGTAAGTCCAAGGATGTGGCCAGCGCGATCGCCAAAGCGATCGAGGACGCCAAAAAGAACCTGGTTCGTATTCCATTGAATAAAGCAACTCTTCCTCATGAGCAAAAAGGCAAATACGGTGGAGCACGAGTAACCTTGTTACCAGCTGCACCTGGTACCGGAGTAATTGCCGGTGGTGCTGTACGTGCCGTACTGGAAGCAGTGGGTGTACACGATGTACTTTCAAAGTCTCAGGGATCTTCAAATCCACATAACGTGGTGAAGGCTACTTTCGATGCGCTACTTCAGTTAAGAAGTGCACAGATCGTTGCCAAGCAGCGAGGCATCTCTTTAGAGAAATTATTTAAAGGATAAAACACAGGAAAATGGCAAAGATTAAAGTAACAAAGGTGAAAAGTGCAATTAACCGTACTAAAAACCAAAAACGTACGCTGGAAGCGTTAGGCCTGAAGAAGATCGGTCAGACGGTAGAGCACGATGACACGCCAAATATTCTTGGTATGGTAAATAAAGTAAAACATTTGGTTTCTGTTGAAACCGCTTAAGAGATATACAATGGATTTAAGTAACTTAAAACCAGCAGATGGTTCTGTCAGCAGACAGGGAAAGCGTTTAGGGCGAGGCCAGGGATCGGGTAAAGCCGGTACTTCAGGTCGTGGGCACAAAGGTGCGAAGTCACGTTCCGGATATTCCAAGAAATTAGGTTTCGAAGGAGGACAGATGCCATTACAGCGTCGTGTTCCTAAATTCGGATTTACGAACATCAACCGCAAGGAGTATCAGGGGATCAATGTTGATACCCTACAGAAACTAGTGGATGACAAGAAAATAAAAGATACTGTAGACTTCGATACCCTAGTAAGTCTGCGTCTGGCTGGAAAGAACGATATGGTGAAGATCCTTGGAAGAGGAGAATTGAAGGCCAAATTAAAAGTATCTGCTCACAAGTTTACTGCCTCAGCGAAAGAAGCTATTGAAGCTGCTGGTGGTGAAGTAGTAACATTGTAATTAAAACGCACCAATGAAGTTTATAGAAACCATAAAGAATGTTTTTAAGATCGAGGAATTACGAAATAGAATCGTAGTGACACTCGGACTATTATTGGTATACCGTTTTGGTGCACAAGTGACGTTACCCGGAATTGATGCTTCTAAACTTGCAGAATTCGCAGGGAAGTTTGATGCCGGAGGAATTGGAGGATTACTGAATGCGTTTACCGGTGGTGCCTTTGCAAATGCGTCTGTATTTGCCCTGGGTATTATGCCGTATATCTCCGCTTCCATTGTGGTACAGTTGATGCAGATCGCTGTTCCCTACCTTCAGAAATTACAGAAAGAAGGAGAAAGCGGACGTAAAAAGATCAACCAGATCACCCGATGGTTAACCATTGGTATCTGTTTGGTTCAGGCGCCTAGTTACCTGGCAGGATTGCCTGCTCTTGGTGTACCAGATTCAGCCTTTGTGATGGTTCAGCAGGGAATGGGAACTATGTTCTATGTTTCTTCTGTGATCATCCTCGTAACCGGTTGTGTATTCGCGATGTGGCTTGGAGAAAAAATTACAGACAAGGGAATTGGTAACGGTATTTCAATTCTGATCATGGTAGGTATTATTGCCACCTTACCACAGAGTTTTATCCAGAGTGTTGCAGCCAGACTGCAACCGGGAGCAGGTGATGTGATCATGATCCTTATTGAAGTAGTAATCTGGTTTATAATCATCCTCGCATCTGTGATGCTTGTAATGGCGGTTAGGAAGATCCCTGTCCAATATGCAAGACGAACAGCTAGCGGTGGTTATGAAAAGAATATATTTGGCGCACGTCAATTCATTCCGTTAAAGCTGAATGCGTCGGGAGTAATGCCTATCATCTTCGCTCAGGCGATCATGTTCGTTCCTTCTGCGGTTGCCAGTTTATCTGATAGCGAATTCGCTAAAGGAATTCAGGCGACATTCAGTGATATATTTGGTCTGTGGTATAATGTAGTGTTTGCAATACTGATCATTATTTTCACGTATTTCTACACAGCCATCACGGTACCAACCAACAAGATGGCAGACGATCTTAAACGAAGTGGTGGATTTATTCCGGGTATTAAACCGGGGACAGACACTGCCGAATTTTTAGACAGAGTAATGTCTCAGATCACCCTTCCCGGATCCTTATTCCTGGCGTTGATAGCAGTGGCTCCTGCCTTTGTTGTGAAGCTGATGGGGGTTCAGCAGGGATGGGCGTTATTCTTTGGAGGAACGTCGCTTTTAATTATGGTTGGTGTAGCTATCGATACCATGCAACAAATTAATTCTTACTTGTTGAACCGTCACTATGATGGTTTAATGAAGTCTGGTAAAAACAGAAAAGCAGTAGCATAATTATGGCAAAACAACCCGCAATAGAACAAGACGGAACTATAGTAGAAGCATTATCAAATGCTATGTTCCGTGTAGAATTGGAAAACGGTCATATAGTTACCGCACATATTTCGGGAAAGATGCGTATGCACTATATAAAATTATTACCCGGAGATAAAGTAAAATTAGAAATGAGCCCTTACGATTTAACCAAGGCTCGTATAACATACAGATACTAATAGCTATGAAGGTAAGAGCATCAGTAAAGAAAAGAAGTGCCGACTGCAAGATCGTACGCAGAAAGGGCAGATTATATGTAATTAACAAAAAGAACCCTAGGTTCAAACAAAGACAAGGATAAGTTATGGCAAGAATCGCAGGTGTAGATATCCCGAAACAAAAGAGGGGTGTAATCGCGTTAACGTATATCTTCGGAATTGGAAAAAGCCGAGCAAAGGATATACTTGAAAAAGCCGGAGTTAGCGAAGACAAAAAGGTAAGCGAATGGAACGATGATGAGATCGGTGCTATTCGTGAGGCCGTTGGGTCTTTCAAGATCGAAGGTGAATTACGTAGTGAAGTGCAATTGAGCATAAAGCGCTTAATGGACATCGGTTGTTACAGAGGTATTCGTCACAGAACAGGTCTTCCTTTAAGAGGACAGCGTACCAAGAATAATTCGAGAACAAGAAAAGGAAAACGTAAAACTGTTGCTAATAAGAAAAAAGCAACTAAATAATACCTAGAGATATGGCAAAGACTAGCCCAAAAGGAAAAGGTACAAGAAAACGTAAGGTTAATGTTGAGTCTGTTGGAGAAGCACATGTTACCGCTTCTTTCAACAACATCATCATTTCGTTGACCAACAAGAACGGAGATGTGATCTCCTGGTCTTCGGCAGGAAAGATGGGCTTTAGAGGGTCCAAGAAAAATACTCCTTACGCTGCTCAATTAGCTGCTGAAGATGCAGTAACGGTAGCGAAAGATGCCGGATTACGTAAAGTAAAAGTATATGTGAAAGGCCCGGGTAATGGTAGAGAATCTGCTATCCGTTCTATTCACAATGCAGGAATTGAAGTTACCGAGATCATCGACGTAACTCCAATGCCACATAACGGATGTCGTCCTCCAAAAAGACGAAGAGTTTAATAAATATCAACCTGAAGGGAACCTGGAGCTAGAGGATAGTTAAGACCTTAATTTAGTTTCACCTTCAAAATCACTAAAAAATGGCAAGATATACTGGTCCAAAAACTAAAATCGCCCGTAAATTCGGCGAGGCGATCTTCGGAGACGATAAGTCGTTCGAAAAAAGAAATTACCCTCCGGGACAGCACGGAAACAACCGTCGTCGCGGAAAAAAATCTGAGTACGCAATTCAGCTGGCTGAAAAGCAAAAGGCAAAGTATACCTATGGTATTCTTGAGCGTCAGTTCAGAAATATGTTTAAAAAAGCGACATCATCTCCCGGGATCACCGGTGAAGTGTTGCTACAGTTATGTGAAGGTAGATTAGACAATGTAGTGTACCGAATGGGAATTGCTCCCAGTCGTCGCGCTGCAAGACAATTGGTATCTCACAGACACATCACGGTTAACGGTGAAAAAGTGAACATCCCATCTTTCCAGTGTAAGCCTGGAGATGTAGTAGCAGTAAGAGAGAAATCAAAATCTCTTGAAGCTATTCAGAATTCATTGGCAAACGCCAGTCACGTTTATGAATGGATCACATGGAATGCTGAAACAATGCAAGGTACGTACGTATCTGTTCCTCAGCGTCTGCAGATCCCGGAAAATATAAACGAACAGTTCATCGTCGAACTATATTCTAAATAATAAAAACAGAGGAATCACACTATGGCAGTATTTAGTTTTCAAAAGCCTGATAAAGTTATCATGATCAACTCGACCGACTTCGAGGGGAAATTCGAATTTCGCCCTTTAGAACCCGGTTATGGTCTTACAGTTGGTAACGCATTAAGAAGAGTACTACTTTCCTCATTGGAAGGATTTGCAATTACTTCGGTTCGTATCGAAGGGGTTGACCACGAATTTTCTACCATTGCCGGTGTTGTTGAAGATGTTACCGAGATCATCCTGAATTTAAAACAAATTCGTTTTAAAAGACAGATAGATGAGATCGATAACGAAACCGTTACAGTTTCTGTTTCAGGTGCACAACAATTAACCGCTGGAGATTTTCAGAAGTTTATTTCAGGATTCCAGGTATTGAACCCGGATCTTGTAGTATGCAATATGGATGCAAAAGTGAACCTAAACTTCGAAATTACTATCGAGAAAGGTAGAGGTTACGTTCCTGCTGAAGAGAATAAAAAAGCAAATGCTCCATTGGGTACCATTTTCACAGATTCTATCTATACCCCGATCAAAAATGTTAAGTATAGCATTGAGAACTATCGTGTAGAACAGAAGACAGACTACGAGAAACTGGTATTCGAGATCATCACCGATGGATCAATTCACCCAAAAGATGCACTTACCGAAGCTGCCAAGACGCTAATTCACCACTTTATGTTATTTAGTGATGAGCGTATTACACTGGAAGCGGATGAGATCGCGCAAACCGAGACTTACGATGAAGAATCGCGTCACATGCGCCAGCTTCTTAAAACCAAATTAGTTGATATGGACCTTAGTGTTCGTGCACTAAATTGTTTGAAAGCTGCGGAAGTTGATACACTTGGGGATCTTGTTTCTTATAACAAGAACGACCTGATGAAGTTTAGAAA
>QQUG01000012.1 GCA_008501705.1 Flavobacterium sp. | reverse complement strand
AGTTCCTACATAGGGGTTAAGATCGTGCTCATAAGGCACTGTATCTATAATAAGATCGAATCGGCCCATGGCTGCTTCCATCTGGGCTTCGTCTGTAGAAATGATCACCTCGTTGGCGCCCAGTGATTTTGCGTCTTCGATTTTATTGGTTGAACGAGAGAAAAGAGTCACGTGAGCCCCAAGTGCATGGGCAAGCTTTATAGCCATATGTCCCAAACCGCCCAGGCCTACCACGGCTACCTTACTGTCTTTGCCTACCTTCCAGTGTCGCAGAGGCGACCAGGTTGTGATCCCAGCACATAATACAGGTGCCACACCTGCAGGGTCGAGATTTTCGGGGACACTAAGTACAAATTCCTCATCCACTACTATAGTTTCCGAATATCCTCCGTGTGTTGGTGTTTGCAAATGTTTATCAAACCCTCCATAGGTTCCAACCCATTCCGGGCAGTACTGCTCTAAATCATTTTTACAATTGTTACAACTCCGGCAGGAATCTACTAAACACCCAACGGCCACAAGGTCTCCTGTCTTATATTTTGTAACGCCATCACCCACACGGGTAACCCTTCCCACGATCTCGTGGCCTGGAACCACCGGATACTCTGTCATACCCCAATCATTACGCACAAAATGCAGGTCGGAATGACAAACGCCGCAGTACATAATATCGATTTCCACATCTTTGGTGAGTGGAAGACGTCTTTCTATTTGTAATTGTTTAAGATCGGCATCGGCAGCTTCTGTGCCGTACGCCTTAATTGGTGTAGTTTGCATTTAAATAGTTTATTTTTGAAATAATTATTCAGCCATGTCGTCCTGACCGGCTAGGAGAAAGTGTTCACTTATCGAACCAGTGGTTCGCATTTCAAGGAAAGGGATATAACCCGGGTCCTTCATAAAAGCTGTGGCAGCTTCTTTTGATGGCCATTCGACGATTACACGCACAGCTGCACTTGCATCTGTTCCTTCGATCTGTTCATGAGTTACGGTTCTGGAAAGATATTTTCCACCGTGTTTCGCCACAAGTTTTGAGGCATTTGGGATGTACTCCGGAATCCATTCTTCGGATGTGGGAGTAACATTCAATACAGAATAATAAGTCATAATTGAGAGGTTAGTTTGTTGAGTTCTAAATTTACGATATATTATAATCAATTGAACATCAATTGACGATATTTTGTAATTGAAAATTTGAAACCTCATTTACCCAACTTCTCAGTACCTTTAAAATTTATCACTAAATTATACCTTCAATGAAAATTTCTTCAGTATATATTATTGCTACGATCCTATTTAGTAGCGTTTCTCTTCTGGCCCAACATAAGATCTCAGGTACGGTATCCAACAATAAGGATAAACCTATTGCCGGAGCACAGATCTTCTTGGATTCGGTCAATACTAACGTGAAGACCAATAAAAATGGTGAATACCAGGTTTTCACTATGGGAGATCCAAAAGCTATTCACGTGTACACTCCCAAATACGGACTCCTATCTCACGACTACCAGGGGGAGCAAAAAGTTGACTTTGTATATATAGACGGGCGGTTATCTTCAGGGGAAAGGTTGAGTAATAAAGACAAGATCTCCATTGGTTACGATGAGGAAGACGAGAAATACATAGCCGTGAAGATAGATGTGGTAGATGCAGAAGAACGAATCGATGCCACTCGATTTTTGAGTATTTACGATCTTATTCGCGACCGACTTCCGGGCGTTAGGGTTAGCAGTGATAATAAGATCACTATCCGGGGGGTTAATTCACTTATTTCGGCACAAGACCCCTTATTTGTAGTGGATGGAAATGTAGTTTCTTCTATAGACTATATTCTTCCAGTGGATGTGGATAAAATTAGTGTACTGAAAGGAAGTGAAGCTTCCATCTATGGTTCCCGCGGAGCCAACGGAGTGATCCTTATCAAGACAAAAAAATAATACCTAACGTATAAAAGACAAAAACCCGGACCTCTCTTTCCGGGTTTTTGTTGCTAGGCCTGTTATTAATCACTAATGTTTAAACCTAACATAATAGGGCGTTATGGAACCATCGGTTTCGTAAGTGAATCCTGCAGAAACCCATTCATCTGCATTGGTTCCCGAACGCCTTGTAGTATGATAATGGCCGTAATTGGTATAGCTACGCGAGCTTAATCTTGGATAGTAGATCACAAAATCTCCCCAAACTCCTACGCCACTACTGGCATTCCAGGGTCCACCACCAAATGCAGTGATGATCCCGATCTGACCTTTTTGATTCGTTTCAAAGTACGGATAGGCAAAGGCAAAATCGGGGTTCCATATCTGCATCTGGTTAACCAGGTTCCAGCTATTGGTGTTAATTTCAGCTATTTGTACGTGCGTATTTGGGAAATTTCCATTGTCGGAAGCATTCCAGGCAAAGATCACATTGTTCTCCCGCACAGTGGCCGCTCTCACATAGGTTTTCCAGGACGCATCACTTAGCCAATTATTTCCGTCGGCAGCCGTGGATGACATGGTTCCGTTTGGCCATGAGTTAATATTAACTTCCCGCCAGCTGTAGAAATTCTCATTATCGCGCATGCTATAAACCAGCATAGTACTGTTATTCTGGTGACCGGCCCAGTAAACGGCATTGTTACCGTTCTGGGAAACGTGCGACCAAAAGGCCGTTGTGGCACCTGTATATTGATAGTTTACCGTTCCTTTAGCCGCCAGTTCCTGAAGCGGAATCCTGATCACATAACGATTGGCACCGCCTCCAATACTACTGGTCCAATAGAGGAATTGATTTCCGAAGCTCATATCGTTATAATCCAGCACCCCACCACTGGCCAGGGCATCGTTAGTGAAATCCCAGTAGGTCCATGACGTACCATTACTATCCCTAACTTGTTGGGTGTTCTGAACCGCGATCCGAATGGCATTCTGCCCCGAGCCATCCTGAACATATTGTAACAGCCAGACGAATAGATCGAATTCGGGAACATATTGCAACACCTGGTCGCAGCAAAATCCGCCGTAATCATTCGGGAAGATGGTTGTAGGATTAACACTTGTAAACGACTGTCCTCCATCAAGAGATAGCGACATCCACCAATTCCCGGTAGTCATAACTGTTTGTCCGTTTTCCGCTACACTTGGCTCCGGAAGCATGGAACTGGTATTTGGGGCATCGTCGATCTCATCGTATTCTTCGAAAGATACTGCCTGACTGGCACCCGGATCGTGCTTATCCACTTTATACTCGGGGTTGGCGGGTTTTAGATCACCGCGTATGGGTCCCACTGGTACGTAGTAAGGCTTGTCCTCTTTGTTTAAAGTGTCCCTGGTGGGGTCGAATGGTGGGTATTCTCCACCTTTGGCGATCCGCGCATCAACAGTCCCTCGTTTTAAAGGTTCTTTATATTCACATGGATCGTCACATGGGTCCACAGGGTCTGTTTTCCCCGGGTCACAGCTAAAGCATAATACAACTAAGGCAAATAAGCCAAGAAGGTATTTCAATAGATTTTTCATATTGATTAGGTTAAGAGTTACTAAATTGGTTTGCGGGGAACTTAAAAACAGTCTATACCTATGTATAAGAGCTACTTTCAAAATTAAAGACTTATCACTCAATAAGTTACATTAAAAACCTGAATATGAAGGGTAAAACAACTGTAATTTTCGGGAGGGTTTTTCCTATTTCAGATGAAATAACATAGAGCACAGAAGAATCCTTTAGCGAAAAGCTAATAGAAAGAAGCTGATCACTTCAACCCGAGATCATTGAATATTTCGGACTTAATCGGCGGTTCTCACTAACCTTTGGCTATAGGCGATGGATCGATCTCCACCTGCCCAGCTACCATAAGGTCGGTAGGCCGTTGGGCTGTGAGGGTTGTAGTCGCTTACTTTCATATCGTGATCATAGTAACCGCCACCACGATAGCCATAACCTCCTTCTTCCGAAATACCTTTGGGCCAATCGGGATTTGTGGCAGTTCCCTGGCCGGATAAGATCCCATCTCCATGAGTTCCCTTGTATGCCCTGCCTACAGGATGGCCAATAGTGACACATTTTTCCCACAAGCTGCCGGCGAGGTCCATAACCCAATAGTAGGAAGCACCAAAGGCCGAGCGAGTGGGATC
>QQUG01000146.1 GCA_008501705.1 Flavobacterium sp. | reverse complement strand
TAATGTATTCGGAATCGTCTTCTGTATAATATCCCAGCATAGGCAATATCTGGGTCACTAAAATAATAACCCCGATCGCCGTCATGAAACCGGACACCACGGGATAAGGAATGTATTTAATATATTTTCCTAACCCCACTACTCCCAGTACTACCTGGATTAATCCTGCCAGCAGGAAGACCATGAGGATAAACGGTAAGGCAGCAGCCACGTCCCCTTCGTTCGCCGCTATTATCCCGGCTATTACCACCATGGATAATGCGGTCATGGGCGCTGTTGGTCCGGAGATCTGTGTATTGGTCCCTCCAAATAAGGAAGCAAAAAATCCGATAAAAATGGCGCCGTATAATCCGGCATCCGGTCCGAGCCCGGATTGAACCCCAAAGGCAAGTGCAAGAGGTAATGCTACAATTCCGGCTGTGATCCCGCCGAAAAGATTCCCACGGATATTGGTAAATATATTTTTAAACATATGGTTGGTAATAGTTTATTGTTTTAACAAAAACGTTAAACAATCAAAAATAGAAATCCAATGAGAACTTCGTGTTAAATATATACTAAAAACTACAATTCTTTGATATCTGCGGAAGGAATCCAGCCATCTTTTCCATCTTCTAACCTAATTCGCACCCAATCTGTTTCCCTGTCCAATACCTGAACCTTGGTCCCTTCGTGGATTAGAAAATTCACTTCCCCTCCTACAGAAGGTGCGTCTTTTACCTCAACTTGTTCCGAGAAAACAATAGCGGGATTGTCATTCTGGTAATCGGCATAGGTTGTGAACGCCATGGCTACACTTGCCATTAATAGAAAAAGAGCTACAACAGAAGAAGCAAACAACACTCTCTTTTTTCTTTCTGAAGCCGAAAAATAATAGGTTAGAAAAAGAAATACGAAGCTAAATGAAAACACGACCCCGGCGGTAGCCCAACCATCAAAGTCTGTAACCCCTGAAATACGTTTATACCAGGTTTTAAACACGGTTTGCGGTAAGGGTTCGATCACATCTATTCTGGCGTTTTCGGCGAAAGCCAGATTGTTTTTAATATCGGTATCATTAGGATCGAGTATTCTCGCCTTCTCGAAATAGTAAATACTGGGGCCTATATTGTTCAACTTATAATGTGCATTGCCCAGATTAAAATATAGTTCTGGCGATTCTTCGCCATTATCAACGATCTGCTTCCAGCTATCTATCGCCTCCTGGTAATTCTCCGCTTTATAGGCCTCCTTCCCCGCGTTGAACAAAGTGTCTGTCTGCGCCAATGCAGGCAGCGTTAATAGAAATAAACCCTTTAATATCAAGAACTTCATCTTCATCGTACAAGTTGTTTGTCTATTGTTGAAATAACCGAAACTGCCTTATCGTAATCCTGTTGTATTGTTACATTAGATGCCGGAGTATACCGGGCAAATTCGCAGCTTTTCAGGATGCCGATAAAAGTATCAATATTAGATTGTTCCGCTCCTTTTTGCTGAAGTAGAGTACTAATTTTTTCTTTACTGAATTCGCTGGTTTCTATTGCGAGTTTCGCCTTTAAATAATTATGCAGCGCTCGTTCCATTGCTTCATAAAAGGCCACCTTATCGCCCATCGATCTTTTTGCTTCCGAAAGATATTTCTTAGCCAGCCTGTCTGCTTTCCTAAGTTTATTTCCCTGTATGTCTGCCAGGCGTTGTTTGCGTTTTCTGCCGGCAAATATAAATAGTGGAATGAGTAGAAATGGGCCGCCCAGAAGACTCCAGAATAGGGCCGACTTAAAGAATGGTGTTTGGGAAATGGGCTCCAGACTGGTTTTCAGTTTGATATACTTGAACTGATCTTCGTTGAATACCACCACAGGATTCTTGTTGGTCGAGGCGGTTTCACTACCGCTGTTGTTGGTAACCGGACCATTGATCACATTGAGCACTATCTCATTTGAGCTAAGGGTCTTATAGGTCTCCGTCTTTGGATCGAAATACGAAAAACTAATGGGGCGGATAGGGTAATCACCTTTAAATTGTGGTACTATGGTGTAGTTATCAGATATGGAACCCCGCATTCCATCTGCCTGGGTATTTACATTATTATTCCGCTCGGGCTCGTAAACTTCCAGAGCACTTGGCAATTTAACCGAAGGCAGATCGAATAATTTCAAATTGCCTTTTCCACTTACCTTTACGCTTAATTGCATCGCTTCGTTAGCATCTAGACTCGTTTTATCGGTGGTCACATCGAAGGTGAATTCTCCAACCGCGCCGTTGAAGTTATCCGGACGCCCTTCAGCCGGCAATGGCTTCACATCTATGGTCCTGTTACCTGCCGAGATGGTTTTGTTCACCCGGGTCATCAATCTGCGTCCAAACAGATCCCGTTTATTCGTTTCTACATCGATAGGAACATCAAGGGTTAAAGGTTCTATGCTCAGTTTACCGGTTTTTTGAGGATACAACACTGTGGTCTGTACTATGATGTAGCGGTAATCCGTCCTTCCGTTATACTCCCCTTCATATACTGTGAAGTTGCCACGATTGGAAATTGTCTGGCTCCAGAAATCGGCGTATTTTGGGGTGTCAATTTCCCTGAATCCCCTTGTGAGGTTGACATCGTTAGAAACATACAGCCTGTACTGAATAGTAATAGCCTCGTTCAGGTACGGATTTGTGTTTGAAATATTCGCAACCAGGTGAACATTCTCACTGGCAATATATTCGGCATTATCACCATCCTTCGGCCGTTCAACAGCCGCTGTAACCTCTACCTTAACCGGGGAGGTTTTATAGGTTTCTCCATCGATCTGGATGGTGGCCTGGCCAATGGTAAATGTACCTCTCGACAAAGGTGTAAGATAATAGGAGTAGGTCTTGGAGTAGCTCCGTTTCCCGTTGATGTACGAATTGCTGATCGCCTGGTTAGGGCCTCCAACCACCCGAAAACCATCGAAAGATGGGGGGTTGAAATTATCGCCATCCTGATTCATCTCAAAATCGACTCTCAATCGTTCATTCACTCCAAGTTTATTCTTACTCACTTTGGCTTCAAACTGAATCTGGGCCTGAATAAATCCAAACCCCATGAATAGGAATAATATGAATATGAAATTCGAGCGTTTCATCCTTACCAGTCTTTATTCGATTTAACTTTTGCTCCTTTTTGTTTGCGGGCGTTGATCTTGTCCTGGACCTTCTTCTCCTCATTGTTCATGGCCTCCAGCAAGTTCTTTACCTGTTGTGGAGACAATTGGCCCGGAACCGGCTTCTGCTGCTGAGGACTGTCCTTTTCTCCCTCTTTCTGGTCTTTGGGATCATTAGGGTTTCCACGATCATCCTTATTCTCTCCATCTTTGTTCTCATCTTTTTGATCTCCCTTATCCTCATTCTCCTTTTCGTCTCCTTCATCCCCTTCCTTATCTTTGCCGTTGTCGTCCTTATTTTCGTTCTGATCTTTATTTTCCTCATTGTCCTTGTTCTCCTCATCCTTGTTGTCGTCACCTCCCTCTGGCGGATTCTTCTCAAGCATTTCCTTCGCTAAGGCCAGATTATAACGCGTTTCTTCATCGGTTGGGTTATTGCGTAATGCATTTTTATAAGCCTCTACCGCTTCCTGGTATTTCTTGGCATTCATAAAGGTGTTACCCAAATTATGATAGGCTTTATGCTTTTCAGATTTCGACTCGGCAACTTCGGCGGCTTGAACATAGCGCTTCATAGCTTCATCGTTCAAGGCTTTGTTATAATATGCATTTCCCAGGTTGTATTTTCCTGTTTCGTTTGAAGGTAATAGTGCGATGGCCTTCCGAAGATCTACTTCGGCATCTATGAAATCATCCGATTTCAATTCGGAGCTCGCAGAGCGTAACAAATTTCTGGCTTCCTTTTCTATCTTTTGCTGTTCCTTATCGTTCTGAGCTGCTAATACAGTACTCATTAGAAAGCACAATGGTAAAAACCATCGTTTCAAATCCATCCTGTTATATTTATTTAGCTGTCTTTCCATGTCATTATTCCTTTTCATTAAATAAATTTAATTTTCGTACCCAGGCCGTTTTACGTTCCAGCAGTAATATATCAACTATTAGCAAAAATAGTGCAGCGGCCAGAAACCATTGAAACTGATCTTTAAAATCTGTGAACTGCTTGGCGTCGAATTCCTTTTTATCCATACCATTTAAAATAGCAGTCACTTCTTCTACCACCTCCTTGGTATTATTTCCTTCGATATACTTTCCGTTGGCCTGAGATGCGATCTCCATTAATCTCTCTTCTCCTAATCTGGTGATCACCTGTTCGTTATTCTCATCTCTCTTATAATACTGCAATACCCCATTTCGCTTGATAGGTATTGGCCCTCCGGCAGTAGTTCCAACTCCAATGGTATAGATCTTTATTCCTTCTGAAGCCGCCTCTTCGGCGATCTCAGCCAGGTTACCTTCATGGTCTTCCCCGTCTGAAATGATAAACAAAACCCGGTTGGTCTGCTCCTCATCATCGTAATAGGTTCTGGCCATGGCTATCGCCTCGGTGATCGCGGTTCCCTGGGAAGAAACCATGTCGGTATTCATTCCATTCAGAAACAATTTTGCTGAAGAGAAATCGGTGGTGATGGGTACCTGCGGAAATGCACTCCCTGCATAGCCAATAATACCAATCCTGTCACCGGCCAGACTGTTAATGATCTGAGTAACTAACTGCTTGGATTTCTCCAGCCGATTAGGAGCTATATCTTCAGCAAGCATACTTTTTGAAACATCCAGGGCAAAAACCACATCTACACCTTCGCGTTTCACTGTTTCAAGTTTCGTGCCTATTTTAGGGTTAACCAGGGCGAAAGCAAGGGCCGTGATCGCCAGACAAAATACAGAGATCTTTAAAATCGATTTAAACGTTGATCGATCCGGACTTAATTTCCGAAGCAAATTACTATCAGCAAATTTTTTCTGCGTACGATGTTTCCAAAACAGTACCAACAGGAACAGCACGGCCACCACCGGAATGGCGAACAGCAGATAAAAATATATGGGTTCCTCTAATTGATACATAGTGGTTAACTCTTTGTTTTAAATAAAACTTCTAAATATGGTAAATCTCAATAAAAACTCCAATCCTAGTAATCCCAGGGCCAGCAGCACTAGTGGTCGAAATTTCTCTTCGTAATTGGTATATTTAAATTCTTCAATATCTGTCTTCTCCAACTTGTTGATCTCATCATATATCTCATTGAGTTTGGTGGTACTTGTCGCCCGGAAATATTGTCCCCCGGTGGTCGCCGCGATCTCTTTTAAAAGTTCCTCATCTATCTCTACCTGTATACTTCCGTATTGAAAACTTCCATCGGGCCTGATACCAATTGGGGATTGCGCCATGCCGTTAGTTCCCAGGCCGATCGTATACACCTTAATTCCAAATTCTACAGCAAGTTCGCTGGCTATCTTTGGGTCGATAAATCCAGTGTTGTTTACTCCATCTGTTAGAAGTATGATCACCTTACTTTTCGCCCTGCTTTCCTTTAGCCTGTTCACCGCTGTGGCCAGACCCATCCCTATGGCGGTTCCGGGATCGATAACAGTATTATATCGCAGGCTCTTCAAGGAAGACAGCACTATACTCTTATCACTGGTAAGTGGTGTTTTAGTATAACTTTCGCCGGCATATTCCACCAGGCCTATCCTGTCGTTAGGCCGGGCATTGATAAATCGGGCAGCTACGGTTTTCAACGCTTCCAGCCTGCTTGGCCGTAAGTCGCGGGCCAGCATACTTGCCGAAACATCTATAGCCATTACTATATCGATTCCCTTGGTGGTTTTTATCCGCGTAGATTCATCCACAGTACGAGGCCTGGTTAGTGCAACAATGATCGCAGCTAGTGCTAGTAGTCTAAGCACAATTAAAAACGGACGCATTTTCGCCAGCCAGTTATTACTGGTCTTAAATCCCTTCAAACTTGAAATAGACAAGCTAGCGGTTTGCCGGTGTCGTTTCCAGATATACCAAACAACCAGAAGCGGCAGCAATAATAGCAGCCAGAAAAACTCGGGATTTACATATTCAAATCTGTTCATCACTTCTTCGCTTGTTGTGCGGGTTGTTGTACTTCCAATTCTATAGAATTACGAATTCTATCCACCAGTTGTTCAGCATATGGATCCGAGTCCAGGGAAGCAATTATCACTTGTTGCAGAGCTCCTTTCTGTCCAAACACCAGCATCTCATAATTCTGGGTATCGTTCCCTTTCACAAATGGGTTTTCGCTTTCAAAGCTTCCGTAGGCCTTTAATCCTTTTATACCTTTTTCGGTTTCAAAACTTTCGGTTTTTACAATCATATTCTTAGCTCCCTGTGCTTCGAAAGCTGCAAGGGAGGCTTCGAGAATCTTTTCAAGATCACCTTCCAGCGGCTGTTTATACAAGGTGGTGTTCACCACTATATAGAACCGATCCACCAGGCTTCCGTAAACAAAAAGCGCATTATTCTCAACTTCCTGTTGGGTTGCTTCCGGTAAATTAATTTCCTTCCTTTTCAGTACAACAGGAGTTTCCATGATCACTGCCGGCACTCCATATTCACTACGGTACCATTGCCCTTCCACCAGATCCTTGGTGGGGTGGCCAATGATGTTATCCTTTAAATAATCCCAACCGTAGGTATAGGCAAGTATTCCCCCGGCTATTATAATTGTTAGCACTCCTATTGCCCCGCCGTAGATAATGCGTTTTGTTCTTCTTTTCCTGAGTTGTTCGCGGGCATAGAGTTCGTCCATCAACAAATCTTCTTCGGTCGGCTCTGGCACCACCTCATGAGTTTCGGTAATGATCTCCTCTACAGCATTCCTGTCTGTCGATGCCTGCAACTGTTCAATTTCCATTTTGGCAAATTTTACAAGATCTGCACGCTTTAAAATTGCATTCAGTTTATTGATAGTTTCTAGGTCGAACTCGAAGTGTCCCGCATCCTTATGCAGCTGAAGTCGTTCTATCAATTCATCGGTCGTGCTTTCCAGGGCTGTATCGTCTATTTCCCTGTCCAAATATCGTTTTACGATCTCTGTGAGTTGAGAATAGTAGTCCTTAGACCGCCTGCTCTTTAATAAATTGGATGCGTCCAGTTTTTGCAGGGAAGCTAATGCCTCTTCGTATGGCGGTAATTGCTCTTCTCTTGCTTCTTTTAGTTTTTTTCTTCTGAAAAGATACCAACCTAACCCCACGATAAGGAGTAATGGAACAAGCCAATACAGTAATTTCAGAAAATTAAAGGGCGAAGATCCAACTTCTGTGTAAGGTTTGATCTCGTACATCTTCTGTTTGGTGGTATCCACCGGGACATCGGCCACTTCTATCTTTATGGAATCTGTACTAAACACCCTTTCGTTGATCACGATCTTTTGAGGTGGAATGGTATACGAGCCGGAGTCGAACTGAGTAAGGCCATACTTCTTGATCAATCTATATTTGGCCTGCTCGAAGGTGGTGTCCACCTTATAGGATTCTATCATTTCGAGAGGTAGAAACGACTGCCCTTCCGGAAATAACACCAGGTCCGTACTATCTGCAACCACTTCCACAGTATACCTGATCTCTTCACCAATACGGATATTTGTAGTATCTACTTTGGACGTTAGCTGGGCCTGAGCCGAAAAGCCAACTAAAAAACATGCAGCTACAAACGCCAACCTCACTTTTACAGGGTGAAATTTAAGTATGTTATATGTAGTCTTTCTGTTCATGGTTCTTCTAAGCACGTCTTTTAAAATATCCCAATAATTTTTTTACATAGCTTTCGTCTACCCTGCAACTAATGGCACCCGCACCACTTTTTGTAAATGCATCCTGAAAATAGTCCACTCGCTCCCGGTAATAACTATGATAATTCATTCGTACTGCTTTCGATCCTGTATTCACAAGTAAATATTCCCCGGTTTCCTCATCCTGCATTTCTACTACTCCTAAATTTGGGATGTCCTCTTCCCTGGGATCGAACACCCGTATTCCTGTTACATCATGCTTCTTAGCGACGATCTTCAGGGTGTCGCGATAGTCATGAGTGATAAAATCGGACAAGACAAAGACTATCGCCTTTTTCTTCATTACATTGGTTAGGTATTTTAGTGCCTGGGCAACATCGGTCTTCTTGCTTTTTGGACGGAATTCGATCAATTCCCTGATAATTCGAAGTACGTGCGACTTACCCTTTTTTGGAGGAATAAACAGTTCGATCTCATCCGAGAAGAGAATGAGTCCTGTTTTATCATTATTTTGCATGGCCGAAAAAGCAAGCGTAGCAGCTATTTCGGTTACAACTTCATTTTTAAACTGACTTTGGGTTCCGAAGAATTCTGAACCACTCACGTCTACAACCAGCATTAAGGTGAGTTCGCGTTCTTCTTCAAACACTTTTATAAAAGGCTCATTGTAGCGGGCCGTTACGTTCCAGTCTATATTTCTAACATCATCACCAAACTGGTATTGGCGCACCTCGCTGAAGGTCATACCCCTTCCTTTAAAAGTACTATGGTACTCTCCCCCGAACACGTGGTCGCTTAACCTGCGGGTCTTGATCTCGATCTTACGTACTTTCTTGAGAAGTTCTTTCGTATCCATTTTCAGTAAACTTTAAAAAGCTTGCAGTAGTGAATTTTTCTATTCAGCCAGGTTTGTTTCCTTAGGAATATGTTGCACTGCGTACTGACTACGGTACTTCAATTACGTTGACGATTTTATTGATTAGATCTTCGGAAGTGACATTCTCGGCTTCTGCCTCGTAAGTAACCCCAATTCTGTGTCGAAGCACATCGTGTACTACGGCACGAACATCTTCCGGAATTACGTAACCCCGCCGTTTTATAAAGGCATAACATTTAGATGCCATGGCAAGGTTTATACTACCCCTTGGTGAAGCCCCAAAGCCGATCAGTGGCTTTATTTCGGATAGGTTATACTGTTCCGGGTCGCGAGTAGCAAAAATAATGTCGAGTATGTATTTTTCGATCTTTTCATCCATGTAGACATCCCTTACCGACTTCTGTGCTCTTAGGATCTGCTCAATGGACACTACCGGGTTCACCGTTTCAAAACCATCTTTAAGATTTTGCCTGATAATAAGCTGTTCTTCCGCCAGTTTTGGATAATCAATAACCGTTTTAAGCATAAATCGGTCTACCTGGGCCTCGGGAAGCGGATAAGTTCCTTCCTGCTCGATCGGGTTTTGTGTTGCCATAACCAGAAATGGCCGGTCCAGTTTAAAGGTATCCTCTCCAATGGTCACCTGCTTTTCCTGCATGGCTTCCAGCAAGGCCGACTGAACTTTTGCCGGAGCCCTGTTGATCTCATCTGCCAGAACAAAATTTGCGAAAATAGGACCCTTTTTTATGCTGAAATCGTTCAGCTTCATGTTGTAGATCAGTGTTCCCACCACGTCTGCCGGCAGGAGATCCGGAGTAAACTGAATTCTGCTGAAAGAGCCCTGAACCGCCTGAGCCAGGGTATTAATGGCTAAGGTCTTCGCCAGTCCGGGTACTCCCTCAAGTAAAATATGTCCCTGTCCCAGTAAACCTATTAGGAGACGTTCCACCATGTGTTTTTGGCCAACAATCACCTTGTTCATTTCCAGGGTTAAGATATCTACAAAAGCACTTTCCTTTTCAATCTTTTCGTTTAACGCACCAATGTCTAATGCAGTCGTTACTTCTTCCATTTTGAGTAATTGTTTAACTATATTGATTGTGGTTGATTACGTTCCGCAAATTGCTTATTTATTATGGTTTATCCTGTTAATGATTGGTTAAAAATATAAGGGATAAAGCCGCTGTAGTCTTTTAATTGTTAGGCTCAATTCATTACCTTTAAAACTTCCAAAAAAAAACTATGTCCGTAAAATTTTCACGCATCATTCAGGGATGTATGGGTTGGGGAGTTTGGGGAGCCGATCTTTCCGAAAATGAAATGACTCATCGTATTCATCATTGCCTGGAACAGGGTATAAGCAGTTTCGACCATGCCGACATTTACGGCGATTATACCACAGAGGCTTCCTTCGGAAATGCCCTCCGTAGCAGCGGAGTGAAGAGAGAAGACATCGAGATCATCTCGAAGTGCGGTATACAGTACGTTGGCAAGACCCGTACCAATGAAATAAAACACTATCAATACGACGCCGAATACATCGTGTGGAGTGCCGAAAAATCCATATCAGACTTAAAATGCGACTATCTAGACCTCTTGCTGCTGCACAGGCCCAGCCCTTTGATGCGGCCGGAAGAAATAGCCCAAGCGGTGGATAAGCTTATTGACGAAGGAAAGATAAAAGCTTTCGGGCTCTCTAATTTCACCCCCTCGCAAACAGCACTTGTAGCTTCCAAGAACGATATATATGCCAATCAGATCGAGTTCTCGATTACAGCCCACCAGGCGATGTGGAATGGGAGTCTGGATGATATGATGCTTCAGGGAATTATCCCCATGTGCTGGAGCCCCCTGGGATCTGTATTTAAAGAAGAAACAGATCAGACAAAACGATTACATAAAGAATTAGATGAATTGACTAATAAATACAATGCTACCAAAGATCAGTTGCTTCTCGCATGGATAATGAAGCACCCAGCTGGTATCCATCCTGTAATAGGAACCTCAACTCCGGAACGGATCTCAAATGCAGCAGCAGTGCTCAAGATCGATCTCTCCGAAATAGACTGGTTTAAATTACTGGTTGCAAGCCAGGGTCATAAGGTAGCGTGAGTATTGAGTAGTTAGAAGTTAGAAGTTAGAAATATGAAAAATAAAATTGCATTGATTACAGGAGCCACATCCGGGATAGGGAGGGCAACGGCGCGTTTATTTGCCAATAATGATGTAGACCTGGTAATTTGTGGTAGAAGAACAGACCGCCTGGAAACACTGAAAAAAGAACTTTCAGAAAAAGTAAAGGTTCATGCTCTGGTATTTGATGTTAGGAACAAAAGCCTGGTTTTTGAGCGAATAAACGGGCTTCCGGAAGACTTTTCAAAAATAGATATCCTAGTGAATAATGCCGGAAATGCCCACGGACTTGATCCAATCCAACTGGGAAATACCGAAGATTGGGACGCTATGCTGGACATCAATGTGAAAGGATTGCTTTATGTATCGAAGGCAGTATTGCCCGGGATGTTGGAACGAGCTAGTGGGCACATTATTAATATTGGGTCTACTGCCGGCAAGGAAGTATATCCAAACGGAAATGTTTATTGCGCCAGTAAGCATGCTGTAGACGCGATAAACCAGGGGATGCGTTTAGATCTTAACGGAAAAGGAATAAAAGTAGCTGCCATCAATCCAGGCATGGTAGAAACCGAGTTCAGTGAGGTTCGCTTTAAGGGAGACAAAGATCGTGCAGCCAATGTTTATAAAGGATTTACTCCCTTGACTCCTGAAGATATTGCCGAGATAATTTGGTTTACCGTCACCCGGCCACCCCATGTTAATATAGCCGATCTTACGGTGATGAGTCTGGATCAGGCATCGTCTACGATTGTGAATAAATCGTAAAGGATCTAAATGTGACTAGCCTCAATAAATAATAGTAATAAACAATAACCCCCTTGATCAACAAACGTCTTCTGGTAAAGAACCTTCTTGCTCACAACGATGAGTGCAGTTTTTACGACAAAAAACGAAAGATTGATCTTGGCAGTAAGGAAGGGAAGGCCAAGTTCCTGAAACATATCTGTGCCCTTAGTAACAGCAACCCGGCGAACAACAGTTATATAGTGGTGGGGGTTGAGGATGAGAATAATGAGATAAGAGGGGTGGACTTCTTCGATGATAGCAAGATCCAAAACCTGGTGAATGCCTACCTCTCCAATCCGCCTTTGATCTCCTATGAAAATATCATGTTCCCGCACTTACCCAAAGACAAAGTGGTGGGGCTGGTAACCATTCGGCCAACGGGAGAAATTACTTCCCTGCGAAAGAACATATGGAAATACTGGGGAGGCTCTATTTTTTTAAGGGATGGTAGCATCTCCATGCCCAAAGATTTTGATATTGAGATCAAGGATGTGAATTCGGAGATCGTCAGGGCTATCGAGAATAAAGCCATGAACAATATCGAACACACCCTGGATGGGGTGATCGATTTTCTAAACAACCGGCACAATGACCTTCCTTCAAATTATAAGGTGTTTAAAGAACAATTTGTGGTTTGCTGGGCCGGGATTCCGAAGCAGATAAAAGGAGAAACCTACTACTCCAGGGTAGACATTGAACTTATCAATGAGCAGGTTCGATTATTTTATTCAGCTTTAGATGAGATAAGTATAGAGTATACCGATGATTATTTCAGAATTCTGGAATATGTGAATTTAGGACTGAATAAGCAGTTTAAATATTATCCCCTGGAAGAAGTGACCATCAATTTCATGGAAAACGGATCGTATTTTATGAATTCTGAACTTGTTTTTACGCCCCCTCGATTCAATAAAAAGACCCTGTACCATATCTACAATGCCAATAATGCGCTGGTTAGGAAACTTCAGAAAAAAATTCCTTTAAACCCTTCCGAAGAAAAAGACCTTACCCAGCTTCCGGAGACTTACCTCATTTGTTACCTCAACGATTTTAAAGAAGCCATAGATAAATTAATGGAATCTCAACCTTATTTGAAACAAATAGGAGGAAATGTATACCAATCGTTTAAAGAAGCGCAGCGTATCCTGAGAAAGGTAAAGTATAATTAATACTGCGTTCTTAAATATTTACTATCTTTAATTTTAATCATCAAAAAAGCAACTAAAATGGGTCTTTTCGACAAGATAAAAGAAAAACTAAGCAACGAATTTATTGATATCATTGAGTGGCTGGACTATACCGATGACACTATTTGTCACCGTTTTGAACGCTACCAGAATGAAATAAAGAATAACGCCAAATTAATTGTTCGCGAAGGACAAACCGCCGTCTTTGTGAATGAAGGTCAGTTGGCCGACGTCTTCCAGCCCGGCACCTATACCTTAAATACTCAAAACCTTCCTATCCTTACTACCCTCAAAGGATGGAAATACGGGTTCGATAGCCCCTTTAAGGCCGAAGTGTACTTTGTGAATACGCATTTATTTACCGATGAAAAATGGGGGACAAAAAACCCGATCACCCTTAATGACGAACGATTTGGTTTGGTAGAGATCCGTGCCTTCGGAACCTATGCATTTAGGATCAGCGATCCCGGAAAATTTATAAAAGACATCGTGGGTACCGATAATAACTTCACAAATTTCGAGATCAACGAACACTTGAAAAGCCTTATCGCCACGAGGTTTACCGATACAGTAGGAGAGGCCAATTTGCCTATCGAATTGTATGCCGCCAATACTTCCGAATTAAGTGAGACCTGTAAAGAGGTTATGCGGCCGGAGTTTGAAAGCGTTGGGATATCTCTGGAGAAATTCTTTATAGAAAACGTATCCATGCCCGAGGATCTTAAAAAAGAGATCTTCGAATACAGCCGTATAGACAAGCTGGATCTGGACAAGCTTACCAAGTTTAAAACTGCAAAAGCCATAGAAGCGGCAGCTGCCAATGAAGGTGGTACCGCCGGCGCCGGTATGGGAATGGGAATGGGCTTCGTGCTCGCACAACAAATGGGTGGAATGATGAGTCCTCAAATGGGAGGGCAGCAAATGCCTCCCCAACAGCAGGCAGCTGCTATGCCCCCTCCAATGCCGCAGGCCGTACAATACTACTATGCAGCGAATGGGCAGCAACATGGCCCGGTTAATTTTGAACAACTTAAATCGTTATTTGCCAATCGAACTGTGAACAGAGATTCTCTTGTTTGGAAACAGGGAATGAGTGAATGGGCGGCCCTGAAGGATGTGGAAGAATTGAAAGCCTTCCTTGGAGGCAGCACTCCTCCTCCACTTCCGGGAGCATAAGATGATGCAAGAAGCAGCAGAGAAAAAATCGGAATTAAAAAAGTCCTGCATTAATTGCGGTGCAGAACTACTGTATGCACCTGGGACCACCGAGTTGCAGTGCGAATACTGTGGCCACACCCAGGAGATCCCTGCCAACGAATCCGGCTTTGAAGAATTAGAACTGAACGCCTACCTCGATTCCCTGGGTCATCATTCGCATAGCCAGGCTATTTTAATGCTACAATGCAAGAATTGTGGAGCCAATCAGCATATACAAGAGCATTATAAATCCCTTCATTGTGTGTATTGTAATTCTCCTTTGATCATTGAGGATGCCCAAAAAGAAGAATGGATCCTGCCGGGCGCTGTATTGCCTTTCCAGATAGACCAGAAGACCGCACATCGTATTTTCCAGAAATGGGTAAAAGGGCTGTGGTGGGCCCCTAACAAATTAAAAAAAGCCAGCCTGGACCCTCAGAACACCAAAGGCTTATACTCCCCGTATTGGACCTTCGATGCACAATTATATGCCAATTATGTGGGGCAACGAGGTGATTACTACTATGTTTCGGTTCCCTATACCACCACTGTGAATGGTAAAACAGTTACTCGTATGCGGCAGGAACGCAGAACACGTTGGACTCCCGCAAGCGGAAGCATATCGGGATTTGTAGATGATACACTCATCAAAGCTTCAACGCAACGCTCGGGGGTGATCCCGAGAAAAGTAGCTCGCTGGGACCTGAGTAAATTGGTGCCATTCGACAGCAGTTATCTTTCCGGATTTATAACCGAAAAATATACCATCCCGTTAAAGGATGGGCATCTTGACGCAGAGAAAGAAGCCGAGCGAATTGCTGATCGCTGGGCGAGAAGGGATATTGGCGGGGACACTCAACGCATTCATTCTATTGATATGCGCCTAACCGAACAAACATTTAAACACATACTTCTACCCGTTTACATAAGTGCCTATCGATACAAGGGGAAGCGATATAATTTCTTTGTCAACGGTCAATCCGGTGTGCTTTCGGGACAACGGCCCTATTCCTTCTGGAAGATCTTCCTGTTTGTTCTAATGATCATTGCCATACTATCGATAATCATATTTTTTGCCAACCAGGGATGAGAACACTAGTAGTAGGAGATATACACGGAGGCCTTAGGGGGTTGATCCAGGTTTTGGAAAGAGTAACCCCGGGAAAAGAGGATCGATTTATCTTTATTGGAGACTACGTGGACGGATGGAGTGAGAATGCTGAAACGATTTCATATTTACTCAATTTTTCCAAAACTTATAACTGTGTATTCATTCGAGGAAATCACGACGAACTAGTCTATGATTTTCTGAAAAATAAAGATGAAAAGCCAATGTGGCTGGCACATGGAGGGCAGGCAACAAAAGAGAGTTACGCCAAGTATTCACAGGATGAGATCGACAGGCATATTGTTTTCTTTGAGTCGCTTCAGAATTATTATATAGATGAAAAGAACAGGTTGTTCTTGCATGCAGGATTTACCAATATGCACGGGCCACAGCATGAATACTACCCTAACCTTGTTTATTGGGATCGCACACTGTGGGAGATGGTGTGTGGCTTAGATACAGAAATAACTCTCGAAGACCCCCTATATCCGCATCGTCTGAAATTATTCTCAGATATATATATAGGACATACGCCGGTCACTCGTATCGGGGAAACCGTTCCGGTAAAGAAAGCCAATGTATGGAATGTAGACACCGGGGCCGCCTTTAAAGGTCCTTTATCCATACTTAATGCGGACAGCAAAGAGCTCTGGCAAAGTGATCCGGTCTGGACCTTATATCCCGAAGAGCAAGGGCGCAATTAAGACAAAATATATTCTTTATAAATGGCTATGGGGATTAAGGCCGTCCATCCGCAAAAATCTTTTTTGGCCGGCATTCCATAAGAAACCAGATCCGGCGCATAATTTTCCCAAAACGTGCCGGTGGCCTCGAACACCGTGGCTACATTTCGATATACTTTGCTTGCAAGATCTTTAGCCAGTTCATTTTCATCGTTATCGGTAAGGCCTTTAAGGACCATGTATACGGTAGGTGCCCAAACACCCCCTAACCAGTAATCACCCCAACCTACATAATCGGGGTCGGCCGCAGAGATAGCTGGAAGGGGGGTT
>QQUG01000211.1 GCA_008501705.1 Flavobacterium sp. | reverse complement strand
CAAAGAAGTAAAAATTTCATGTTGTAAGGAATCTGAATTCATCACTCCGGAAGTTTGCATATACACCTCAAATAGGTATATCAATCCTAAAATAAAAAGCAGAGCATGCAATAATCGAAATAATGAAGCTACATAGGAAAGTAGCTTGTTCACATTGAAGGTTATTTTAAAAAGTGACCAAACCAATAACAAATCGAGAATAACCATAACTGCAAACCCAAATAACCCATTGCCAAATTGCGAATGGTTAGTTATAATATTAGTTGTAGTAGTAATTGGGTCTTTAAAATCCACCAGACTTTCCAGAATTGCAAAGTTGGCGTAAAATCCACTTATAAAAATCAATAAATAGGCAATTCCAGAAGTTTTAATTATTTGATTCATAATTTTATATCCTAATATTTTGGACAAAATTAAGATGTCAAAAAATTCATTTCATTGACTTAAGTTAAGTAATAATACGAGATGTGATTTTGTATTTTTCTGTATATAAACCGTTTCGCAAAAGATTTTTTATTGGCTATTGTTATCTGTGAGCTTTTAAGATTTATGCTTTAGACGCGTTAGGTCTAAAAATGTAATTTCATACACTTATGGGAGCCTTTATAGCCTAGATTACTATAATATTATATGTCTTCTGGCTTTTTTATCTGCAGTTAAATGAAGAAGCTGTACCCCAGTATCTTTTATTCTTTGATCCGTTCATTCCTCTAAAATCTCTTTAATTCTTATTACGAATATTTCTACTCAAACACCCCCTTAATAGTTTGATAACCATATACATGTAAATCGCAAAGTACAAGTAAGCTCTCCTTTTTCTTCTGAATATCTACTTGTTATTGCAAACTTAACCCTCGCTGAAAATTGTCGCAATTACTAATAGCTTTCTATCAACCCTGAACGGATGCAGCACTTCCTATAATGGCCAGGCCGGCGAAAAAAACAATCAGTATAATCAGGTCTAGTATTGAAATTATAAGGCCAGCTATTGCTAATCCCCTGGGCCGTTTAAATATCCCAATAAAGGACAAAACCAATCCCAGGAACCATATAATCCAGCCAATAAAAGGTATCCATCCAAAAAATAATGAAATTAAGGCAAGAACGAAACCAGCCGTACCGGCGCCGTTCGATTCGTTTTGTTTTACAATAATAGTATGCCCTTGATTATTACTGCTTTGTTCCGGTGGATGTGTATAATTGCTCATCTTGATAGTAAATTAATATCTTTCTACTGGGTTAAATTGGCTTTAACGCCCACGGTTTACCTGCGAATCAGATGAGCCCTGAAGCCGCCATTACCAAATTTTACATTGAACCATTAAATATTAAATGGAGCAGCGTTTTATACTTTTGCTAAATTTTAAGCTGCATCACAATTGATCTTGCTGTCAACACTTTATCTTTCAATTTTTTGCAACAAATCAGAGATTTCTATTTGCAGTTCAGGATCCCTTGGGTTCACTGCAAGTAACCCCTCCTGGAATTATTCGTTTCATCTGCAGTCGTTGAAGGCCGGAAATTCCATATTACAAGTTCCGGCTACCCCAGTTAATTACCCTAACAATGGATTATTAGACATATATGGCTGGTGATAATATCTTTTGCCATTAGCCTTATATAATGCATTTGCTAACGCACCCATTACCGGAGGTAATGGAGGTTCTCCCAGTCCTGTAGGATCTATATCGTTCTTCACAAAATGTACTTCCTGTTTGCGCGGTGCTTCGTTATGGCGTATAAGTCTGTAGCTATCAAAATTACGTTGTTGGGGTTCACCGTCGTTGAAGGTTACCGAACTATACATGGCATGTCCAATTCCATCTACAACACCGCCTTCTACCATATTAGCGGCTGCATCAGGATTCACAACGATTCCGCAATCTACGGCACTACAAACGTTTTCTATTTTCGGGACGCCATTTTTCTTTACAATATCAAGTACCTGGGCCACATACGAATTATGACAATAATAGGCCGCTACTCCCCGATGAACACCTTCCCGGGTCTTACCCCATCCGGATTTTTCCCGGACCAGTCTCAGAACACCTGCGTATCGCTCAGCCTCATAGTCGTTGTTTTCGCCAACAGGATTTTTGATGGCTTTATCAAAAAGCTCCAACCTGAAATCGATAGGATCCTTCTCGGCCAGCTCTGCCAGTTCATCGAGAAAGGACTGCTCGGCTCCTGCTATAAAATTGGACCGTGGTGCACGCCATGCGCCCACACTTACGTTCGATTTAATTGTAAACTCCTCTGCATGGTAGTTCTCAACGGCTCCGGCAGGGAAACGATTCGCGAACAATGGACTCTCAGGAATTCCTCCCGCACGAACCTGGAATGCGATCAACTGATTATTTTCATCAAGGCCCGCTTTATAGGTCACATAATAGGAAGGGCGATAGTTTCCAAAAGTCATATCATCTTCCCGGGTGTACACTAATTTTATTGGTTTTTGCATTGTTTGAGAGATCACGGCTGCCTCTGTAAGAAAATGACCATAGAGTCTTCTTCCAAAGCCACCTCCCATCCGCGTCATTTGGATATCCACCTGTTCTAGTGTGAGCCCCAAACGTGCTGCCACACTCTGTTCCATAAATTCGGGCGTCTGAACTGGACCAATTAGCTCGGCATGATCTGAAGTTACATTAGCATAGAAATTCATGGGCTCCATGGTATTGTGCGCAAGAAAAGGACATGAATAGCTTCGTTCCAATACCTTGGCAGCTTTCGTAAATGCAACATCCACATTTCCATCTTTACGAACTACATTTCCTTTTTTACTACCTATCTCCGCCATTTTTAGCGCATGCGATTGAGAACTTTCTTTCCCTGAAGGATATTCGGTCTTCATTATCCTGCCAAACATGTCGATCTCGAAGGAGTCGTCTGGTGAATCTTCCCAGCTTACAGCCAGTGCTTTTTTAGCCTGCATTACCTGCCAGGTAGTTTCCCCTACTATAGCAACTTTTTTATTGAAGGTAGCTATATCGGCAAAACTTTTTCTCGTGCCGTCAGTATACGTATCGAAAGTGAATACATCTTTAATACCGGGCATGTTCTTTACCGAATCTGCATCCATTGATTTGAAACGCATCCCGAATGCCGGCGGGTGAACAATCATCGCCACCAACATACCTTCCTTGTAGGTATCCAATCCGAAGAGTGGTTTCCCGGTTACGATCTTTTTACCATCAACATTTTTCCGCGATGTGCCAATAATGGAGAAGTCTTTGCTATCCTTCATTTCCACTTCTTCCGGAACTTCAAGCAAAGCAGCCGCAGAAGCCACCTCACCATAATGGGCCGTGTTTCCACTAGCCTGGTGTGTTAAGATGCCGGCTGCCGTGGTGATCTCAGCTACCGGGACCTGCCATAGGTTCGCAGCAGCCTCCTTTAGCATCTGTCTTGCTGTTGCTCCTGCCATACGCAAGCCTTCCCATCCCTGGCGTATCGCCTGGCTACCACCAGCGAGTTGTCGAGTATACAGCTCGGTGTTGAGAGGTGCCTGCTCCACGATCACATTGTCCCAGTCTGTATCCAGTTCTTCGGCTACGATCATAGGCATGGAAGTTTTAACATTCTGTCCTATCTCCGGGTTGGGAGACATAATGGTAACCATACCGTTGTCGCCTATCTTGAGAAATCCATTCATCTCAAACCACTCATCGGGCATCATCACCACCTCTTCGGGAGTAGCATCTTTACAGGCTGCAAGCCAACTGAAACCTATCATCAGCCCTCCGCTTGCAAGGCCAACACGCTTAATAAATGCACGTCGTCCAAATGTTGTTCTAACTAAAGTCATAATTTCTTTTATTTATTGGTTAGCCTAAGACAGGGAACCTGATTTTGCTGCGGTTTTTATGGCCGCCTTTATACGTGTGTAAGTTCCGCATCGGCAAATATTACCACTCATGGTGGCTTCTATGTCCTCATCGGTAGGACTCGGATTGGAATCAAGAAGAGCCGCTGCACTCATGATCTGGCCGGCCTGACAGTAGCCGCATTGAGGTACATCGTGCTCGAGCCAAGCCTGTTGAACCGGATGGTCACCATTTTTGGAAAGCCCTTCGATAGTAGTAATTTTTTTATTTCCAATGGAGGAGACAGGGATCTGGCAAGATCGTGTTGCACTACCCTCCACATGAATAGTACAAGCCCCGCATTGTGAAATTCCGCAGCCAAATTTAGTACCCACTAACTGAAGATGATCCCTTAGCACCCAGAGGATTGGAGTAGATGGATCAACGTCTACAGAATGGGTATTTCCATTAATTTTTAATTCGTATGTTGCCATGGGAGAAATTTTAATTCAGTATTAAATATAAAACATTTCGGTCACAATTTATCGTAGATGTTCTGTATAAATATGAACAAACCAAATAGTTAGCCCGCCGGACACAATCATGTTTAAACAGTTGACCAGGGAAACATTCATATTTAGATTGATCGATTAAACCATCTTAGCATGTTAATAGATATAATAAAATGGTATAATGGATTATTTAATATGTGCCAATATTTACTTCTGAAAGAGCCTAAAAAGCAGTAACTTCGTTAAAGTCACATCAAGATTCTATTTTCCTTGTATAGAATATTTAAATGAAAGAAATTATGAAGTATTCAGTTATTACAATAGCATTTTCGTTACTACTGATCGGTTGTAATTCTAAAATAGAAAACGAAACGCCGGAGGCCGAAGCCGTCAACGAACAACCCAAACAGGTAGAAACAACATATAAAGCGATAGATACGGATGAAGCATTGGTCGCAACGGCCCTCATGGCTGCTCCCAAAGAAAGCCGTGATGGATGCTCCGTGATAGGATACAATATGGCCGGCGAATTTGTAACTTTAAAGGAAGGAACCAATGAGTTCATCTGCCTGGCGGATGACCCCAATAAAAACGGATTTAGTGCTGCTTGTTATCATAAAGACCTGGAGCCTTTTATGGCAAGAGGCCGAGAATTGAGAAAGCAGGGAAAAAACGCCGGTGAAATATTCGACATACGCGAAGAAGAAGTTAAGTCTGGTAAATTATCTATGGGTAAAGGTGGTGAGACCCTGCATATTTATTTCGGTGAAAGTTCTATGTACGACCCCGAGACCTCTATAGTTGAAGGCGCAAAATATCGTTATGTGGTTTATTTACCTTTTGCAACTTCAGAGTCTACAGGCTTACCCGAAAAGCCGATCGCCCCTAACCATCCCTGGATCATGAATCCGGGAACGCACAGGGCACATATAATGATCTCACCTATTAATGAGGAAAAATAGGCCAAGATCGATTAATCTGTGAACGGTGTTAAATGATGTCCAGTTGCTTAATCTGTTGCTGGTATGCCCCGGGAAGAAGTAGGATTTTTATTAGTCGATCCATTTTTATCCAACGGCTAAATTTATACAAGGGAACCGCAGGAGTTAATAATGATGGTCGATTTAGTCCTAATAGGTTTCGAACATGATCTGGGACGACTAATTTCTGAGCCTCTTTCAATAATTTGAAACGTATAGCTCCCAAGTGTTTTTTATATTGCTGAAAGAGATCGATCGTGAATTCGCTCTTCACAAGATCTGCCTTTAAATGGGTATTTCGATCAGGCAACCATTCCTGATAATTTTCGGGAAGTGCTTTCAGTCCCATGCCTTTACCAACACGGTAGAAGACGTTATAAACTTCCTCCTTCTCATTGCCGGATAATTTATCTTCTAATAGTTCATAAGCCGCGATCGAATAATAGATGAGCATGAAGAGAACATCGCGGTACGCCCAGTCCGGAATCGATGAACCTCGCTTTTTTTCTACTCCTTTGTGAATATGTGCCATTGTTTCTATGGCTTTATTTGCTTCTTGCGAGGGAGCAAAAACAATAGTACGTGCATATCGCACCGTGGAGAAAAGTCTCCCAATCGGGTCTGAAGGTAATTTTCCTGTAAAATACAGCCAATCCACAGCTTTGTTCAGAGCAAATTCCGCAGCAGCCCCTGCAAAAATGAAAAGTATGGTATCGCTTTTACCCCAAATTTTACGAACGATCGAATCCTTATCTACAAAATACTGCATTACTTTCTTTGATTAACCAAAGTTACGAAGGGAATGGACAATTTTATATGTTCTCCCGGGTAAATCTATTATACTTGCGACAGTTTATTTAAATAATGAAAAATGCCTTAGTGAACTAAGGCATTAACCAGCAAATGAATTAATTGTAATTATATTTGATTAGTAGTATTTCGTATTTATCAAATTCCCTCCTTCATCATAAACAGGCCATTCTCCGGTCTTTTTGAAGTCTTTATACATTCCAGAGGTCTTCAGGTTTCCGTTCTCATGATAAAATTTCCACTCCCCATTTATCTTTCCATTTGCATAATGGCCGTCAGATTTTATCTTCCCATTTTCATGATAAAATTTCCATGTACCATTTTGCTCACCATTTAAAAATTCTCCTGTGGATTCCAGAGTACCATCCTCGTAGTAATTCTTCCACATGCCGGTCTTCAGACCTTGGCTGTAGCTTCCTATTTCTCTAATGGTTCCATTAGCGTGATAGTATTCCCATATCCCGATCTTAGTACCATCCTCTGCATATACACCCATATCCCTTAACTGGCCGTCCCGATAATATCCTTTCGCAACTTCAGGGGTGTAGGGCTCGGTTACAGTCACTACTTCTTTGGCCTGTGGTTCGGGGGAATTGATTATAAGCTCCTGACCAACATTGAGTCGGTCACTTTTTAGGTTATTCCATTGTTTAAGTTCGCTTACCGATACGTCGTACTGAGCTGCGATTTTTCCCAAATATTCACCTCTGCTTACCGTATGGTAGATTGTTTGTGTGGGATCTTCTGTAGTAGAGTTTTCAATTAGAACCGGCGATTTATCGACAGCTACTTTTTCCATTTCAAGTTTGGCGGCAGCTTTAAGTGCCTCTTGCTTTTCTGCTTCGGCTACTCTGGCAGCTTCCTTCTTTGCTTCTTCTTCCAGTTCTTTTTCCTTCAGGGCGATCTCTCTTTTAACCTCTTCCTGAATAGCGGCTTCTTTTTTTGCAGCCTCTTCTAATGCCGCTTCCTTTAGAGCGGCTTGCTTTTCTGCTTCCGCTATTCTGGCCGCTTCACGTTTAGCTTCCTCGACCTTTGCAGCTTCTTTCAATGCCGCTTCCTTAAGAGCGGCCTGCTTTTCTGCTTCTGCTATCCTGGCTGCTTCACGTTTAGCTTCCTCGATCTTTGCAGCTTCTTTCTTTGCAGCTTCATCCAGTGCCTTCTGCTTCTCAGCCTCGGCAATCTTCGCTGCTTCCATTTTAGCAGCCTCTATTTTAGCAGCTTCTTTCAATGCTGCCTCTTTAAGTGCAGCCTGTTTCTCGGCTTCGGCTATCCTTGCTGCTTCGAGTTTAGCAGCTTCGATCCTCGCGGCTTCTATCCGCGCCGCTTCTTCCAATGCCTTCTGCTTTTCTGCTTCGGCTATTCTGGCTGCCTCGAGTTTAGCAGCTTCAATTTTGGCAGCCTCTTTTATTGCTGCCTCCTTAAGTGCAGCCTGTTTCTCGGCTTCTGCTATTCTTGCTGCTTCACGTTTAGCAGCTTCGATCCTGGCAGCTTCTTTTCGAGCAGCTTCTTCCAATGCTTTCTGTTTTTCCGCCTCTGCTATCCTGGCAGCTTCAAGCTTCGCGGCCTCGATCTTTGCAGCTTCCTTTATAGCTGCTTCTTTGAGTGCAGCCTGCTTTTCCGCTTCGGCGATCCGTGCGGCCTCTTTACGGGCGGCTTCAATTTTGAGAGCTTCCTGTTTGGCAGCCTCCTTAAGCGCCAACTCTTTCTTAGCAGCCTCTTTGAGTGCGGCTTCTTTAAGTGCGGCTTCCTTCTGGGCTATTTCCTTTAATCTTGCTTCTTTAAGGGCTGCCTCCTTTAGCGCTAATTCTTTCATCGCTGCTTCCTTTAGCGCAGCCTCTTTCATGGCGGCCTCCTTTAAGGCTTCTTCCTTCAATTCAGCTTCTTTCAAGGCGGCTTCCTTAAGTGCTAATTCTTTTAAGGCCGCCTCTTTAAGTGCCGCTTCTTTGAGGGCGGCTTCCTTCATAGCCTCCTCTTTTAAGGCAGCTTCCTTTAAGGCAGCTGCTTTGAGAGCGGCTTCTTTTTGTGCAGCTTCTTTTATGGCAAGTTCTTTTTGAGCAGCTACTTTATTGGCAGCGTCATTGTTAAGATCGATTATAGCTTCCAGTTTCTTAACACGGAAGGATCGCTCATCCAGTTCTTTCTTAAGATATTCGGCATAGGCCTCCTCTGTCGTCAATTCCTTCTCCTTTTCGCTCAACCTTCTTTTTAAAGATTCCGGGTCGTCTGATAGATTATTTTCTTCAGCATTCTTTGCAGTGGAATTCTCCTTGGATACAACAGAGGTTTCAACTACGGTCCCGGGTGAAGTTTGAGCATAATCATTTGGATCGTCCAGTTTGGCTTGAGTGATATCTACTCCCGAATTGGCAATTATATCGGCCGTAACGATCCTATCGGACATATTTAAGCGGCGCTCTTCCTCATCTTCTCCTTCCGAACCAAGGCCAATACGTTCAAGCTCTCCATTATCCAGATAATATTTCCATTCCCCTGTTTTTTGTCCATCGATATACATTCCAGTAGCCCGAAGTCGCCCGTTGGGATAATAATATTTCCAAATGCCGGTTTTCTCTCCATTTGAATATCTTCCAATATCACTTAACCGACCGTTTTCATGGTAGTATTTCCACAAACCGGTTTCTTTATCCCCTGAGAAAGAACCTGTATAGTGGATATTACCATTGTCGTATTGCCGCCCAACATAACTCATTTGGGCCGTAAGTTCGGTAGCAAATAATGCTAAAATTACGAGGAGTACTAATTTTTTCATATTGCTGGTTATTCGGATCTTATAATCTGATTATATCATTGTACTTTATAGACAATGATCGACCATGCAATAAGGTAGGAATTACTGTAGATTTGAGAGGTTAATTCACTTATAACGGGCTTCAGCCAACTGGTTTCCGAATTATTTCAGTTACCGAAAACCATGCTAAAATCCAGTAAATTTGTGATTTTTATGAGGGAATTTACAAAATTTAAGAATTACTAAGGCCATAAACGTCCTATATTTTCCCCTAATGACATGAAATTAAGTGTATACACTAATCTCTTATAAAGTAGTAGTTTAGAGAGAGATATACCACAAATCTTTGTCGTGGGCATCACTCGATTATCCTCCTTTAGTCTCCTGATCTTTAGGTTCAAAATTGAAAATTTCCAGCATTATTCCCATTAGAATAATAGAGACAGCAACGATCTTTGCCGGTTTTGAGAGAGGAGAGAGTAAAAAATGGCTTCCCAGGGCACCAATGGCCAATGCTATCAGCAATATTTTTACCGAATGAAAAAATAACTTTACCATAGTAGTATAATTAAGCGCTAATCGCATCAGATCCAATGGGCTCTGCAACTTTATTGTACTGAAACAACATGGATTTGTAAAATCTAATGGCATTATCGTCACTTTCCAGGCATCCTTTTAAAGTTTCCTCCAGGTTTGTATAAGAAATGGTAAAAGGTAAGGCGTCTTTTAATCTGTAGAGATTGTGACCCAGGGTTGCAGGTGTTTCTGAAGTCCAAAGTGAGATGGTGCTATTGTCGTAATCCAATAATACATCGGCGGCATTGAAGAAATATTTCAGAAGTGTTTTCTGAAACGTATAATATGGGTTGTCCGCAGCAGGAGTTAGCGTATTACAGCTCTTTCTAATTAGTTTCCGCATTTCCTCCTTAACTATTTGATCCTGATTTTTCATAGCATTGAAAATTAAGTTACACCTAAATTTACGTAGTTAATGCTATGAGGGATGTTAAGAAATTATTGTTTAATAGGAATTTAACAGCTTCTTAATCAATCTGTTAAATATTTATGAAGGATTTTCTTACTTCACAAGTTCTCTGCCATCCTCTTTCCAGGCGATTACTCCACCCTCCAGATCATATATTTCCGCGAAGCCCAATTCTTTCATGATAGCAGCCGCGTTTCCACTTCTCCCACCCGATCTGCAAAAAACATAAACCGCTTTATCCTTGTTGAGAACCTTTAATTTTTCTTCAAATCCTTCGGCCCGAAAATCGAAGTTGATAGCTCCGGCTATGGTTCCTTCGGCTACTTCTTCAGGGGTGCGAACATCGATCAACTGAACATCACCTACAGCATTTATCCTGCTGGAAAATTCTTCTGAATTTACCACCCTTACCGCATCCTGTTTTTCACTTTGTTCGGCATTCTGCTCTGGTTGTGTGCCTGAAGCAGGTTGTTTGCAGCTCATCATTCCGAAGGAAATAAAAATAATAAGCACGAATTTTAAATTGATTTTCATATTACTGTGTTTTTGCACCTTGCCAATCTTCGAAACCACCCATTAAGTTATAAGTATTTTCAAATCCTATAGAATCAAGTATCAAGCAGGCCTGTTTACTTCTTCCACCTACTCGACAATAGATAAAATAGTTCTTTGTTTTATCCAGTTCCTGGGCTTTTTGCATAAAACTTCCGGCATCCTGGATGTTCATAAAAAGAGCATCGGGTATATAACCCTCTGCAATCTCGTGTGGGGTACGTACATCGATGATCACTGCATTGTCATCACCAGCAAGCTGCTTTTGCCATTGCTCCTGTGTAAGGTCTTGCATGTTTAAATTTATTTTTCGACAAAAATATAATATTTGAACAAATAAAAACCGGTTCTCCTGTTACAGCTAACCGGTTTTAATATGATCTGAAGGTCTTATTGTTTCACAGAACATCCAATGGCCCTGGTTTCTTTTACAGACACTTCCTTCCCGTCTAGAAGTTCGTATACTGCATTGGCAAGAAAACGATCTTTCACAGCCGACGCAGAGCGAACATTGTCGTCTATAGCTCCTATATATCTTACAACCTTACCATCTGCGGTATTCTCAAGCAAATACACATGTGGGGTTTTTGTTGCGCCGTACTTGGCGTATACCGTATTGGTCTTGTCGTACAGATAGGGAAAGGTAAATCCTTTCTCTTCGGCCTTAGCTTGCATGAGCTCGAAAGTATCGGCAGGCTGAACAGCAGGATTATTAGGGTTGATCGCAATTACAGGATAGCCCTTGTCCTTGAATTCGGCATCTAGGGCGATGATCCGGTCCTCACTGGCTACAGCATAAGGACAGGTATTACAGGTAAAAATAACGATAAAACCTTCGGCATCCGGATAATCATCATAAGATACCATGTTTCCGTCTACATTCAATAAATTGATCTCGGCAGCTATATCACCAATGGCCAAACCTGCATTATCTGTAGATTCTCCGGACGAAAATCCTGCGATGGCAAGTGAGGTCATTAAGACCAGGCTCACTACAAAAAGGATGTTTTTTTTCTTCATGATTTATTTAAAATAGATTGAACTTCTTTTTCTAACTCTTCGTAGGTAAATGAACGTTCGAAGAATGCTCTTTCATCTGCATTGTAAATCAGGGTCGCAGGTATGGCTCCCTGCCATTTCTCACTTACCTTCGGAATCCAGGAGTTGGCATCGTCGTCATCCAGCAATACCACTTCAGATTCCAGTTTATTCTTTTTTATAAAAGGAACTACAAGCGGTTCCAGCCTGTCAGGGAAATCAAGGCTCACAAAGACCACTTTAACCTTTTCCTCAGCATACGTTTTACCCATCTTCTCGAAATACGGCATTTCCTTAACACAGGGCTTGCACCAGGTGGCCCAAAAATTTATCACATAGGTTGTGTCGTTCTTATGCTGAAGTAAAGCCTCATCCAGGCCCTCAAAATTATATACTTGAATACCGTGTCTCGTTTCGGCAATGGCTGTAGTCTTTTTGTTATTTGTTTCGACCATGTCCGCTACAGCTTCTTCCGAAGGATTTTCTGTTGTACTATTCCCGCAGGACAGCAGAAATACACATAAACAACTGTAGATTATCATTTTCATGGACTAAAAATATTTATTGTTACCTAGATGAGAAAGCTATTTAACAAAACATTACGTTAAACCCTACTGCGTTATTTTCTGTAATGATAATTTTTTGTTAACGACAATTAGTAATTAAAAATTAGTAGTACATTTGTATATACAATTATTGTAATTACATATATGGATATCGAACAAACAATAAAGTCAATTCACAAGATGGCCATTACCACAAAAACGGTTATCAATATGATGTATACCTCAAGATTTATAGAGGATGCCGTTACGGGAGTTTTAAAGCCATACGACCTAACCATCCAGCAATACAATGTACTTCGTATTCTGCGGGGTCAAAAAGGGAAACCGGCAAACCTAAGTACCATTCAGGAAAGAATGATCGATAAAAGCAGCAATACAACCCGACTTGTCGATAAGCTTATTAAGAAAGGCTGGGTAAAAAGATCTGTGTGTGAACAAAATCGCCGCAAGGTGGAAATAATCATCACCAACAAAGGCCTAGAAATATTAAAAGAACTGGATCCGCTCACCGAACAAAACAACGAGAACGTCCTTAAAAATCTTTCAGAAGAACAATTAGTAACCCTAAATAATCTTCTGGATACACTTAGAACCACTTAACATAAATTCAATTTAAAAACAGATTAAGAAAAATGAAAAATTTAAAAAAATCAGTATTAATTCTTACGATCGCAACTGGCTCAATGGCCTTTACAACACCGGTAAAGAAAAGTATCAATCCAGAAAAAAGTAGCATCGTATGGAAAGGTGAAAAAGTATTAGGAACCCACCATGGAACCATTACACTTCAGGAAGGTCATCTGGTAATGGATGCAAATGGTATCACCGGAGGTAAATTCGTAGTAGATATGAGTACGATCAACGTGACCGACCTTGAAGGTGAATCTAAAGGGAAACTTGAAGGCCACTTGAAGAGTGACGATTTCTTCGGAGTAAAGAATCACCCAACAGCATCCCTGGAGATCACTTCAGCTAAGAAAACAGATTACGGATACAATGTAGCCGCAAATATTACTATTAAAGGTATTACCGAGCCAATTTCCTTTGTCTTAAACGAACACGAAGATGGTACCATGACTACAAAACTGGTTATAGACCGTTCCAAATTTGATGTTCGCTATGGAAGTGGTAGTTTTTTCGATAACCTTGGCGATAAAACTATCTCGGACGAATTCAAATTAGACGTGAAACTCGCGTTTTAATTGAAAATTGCTATGAAAAGAGAAGCCTGCTTAATCGCAGGCTTTTTTTATATCAAATCCAATGGACTAATAGTATGGCCAAGTAAATCCTCACTTCGAACCTCCAACCAATTTTCCATGATATTTGCATAGATGCTCCTGAAATCGATCTCATACACAAGGTCTCCATTCTTGTCAAGTTTGGTAAGGTCCGAAGCTGCATTGTACAATCCGGGTCGCTTCAGATGATTCCCTATAACAAATACATTATTCGCCGCTCCATGGTCGGTACCATGAGCCGCATTTTGAGCAACTCTCCTGCCGAACTCCGAAAATGTAAGGATCAAGGTGTCGCTAAATGTGCCATTGGCCTTCAAATCGGCTACCAAAGTACTTACCCCTTCGGCATAGTCCTTTAACAATGAATCCTGCTTCCCGGCCTGGTTGGCGTGTGTATCAAATCCCGCAAGTGATGCATAATAAACTTTGGTATCCAATCTACTGTTAATAAATTCGGCCAGGGTTTTCATTTGCTTTCCAAAAGGAGTCTTTCCATAATCTAATTTAGATTTGGTAACCTTACTCTTCTCATAGATATAACTTGCCGATTGCTTAGCGTCTATCATAGTTTGATACAGATACCCCATATTATGTTCACTTAAATGCTGGTCTGTATTATACTTCAATACCTGCTCAAAATACGGATCGGAAGTAATTTTATGTAACATGGAAGCGTCACGTGCCACTACCCCATTCTTAGTTTCCCCCTGCATGATCAACGAAAGGGAGTTCCCTATCTCAATAGCATTATAGGGTTCACGTCCGTAAGTATCCAGATAGCGTCCAACCCACCCCTGGTTAAGAATTTCTTCCGAAGCACTGGCAGTATGCCAGATATCGGTCGACCTAAAATGTGAACGGTTGGGATTTGGATACCCTACATCATTGATAACACTTAGTTCTCCGGCATCGAAAAGCTTTTTCAATGGAGCCAGGTTCTTGTGAAAACCGAGTTCATCATTCAGCGGTAGGACATCCTTTCGATCTATCGCAATAGTTGGCCTTTCACGATAGTAGATATCATTTCTAAATGGAACTATCGTATTCAACCCATCGTTACCACCTGCCAGTTGAATGATCACCAAACGTTTAAATCCCATAGGCAGCTGTAATTGCGCATCCATGGCTTTCACAAAGGCGGGCACCAGGAAAAAACTACTGGCCAAAGCCGAATTCTTTATAAAATCTCTTCTTTTCATAACGATCAGGTTAATTGAAATTCGGGGACCGACATCAACTGTAAACTTTTCTCTCGCTTCGAAAATCGGGATCCTGTCCGCAGCAAGTCTGATGTCCCATTCTTCAGATTTGCCGCACAGAGTGCCAGCTGTAGCATCTCTTCCGAAAGAGTCCCATATTCGTCATCAAAGGCTTCCCAATCCTTCGAAATTTTAAATCGATCTCCAAAGGATCTACCTTCCATAAAGGCATAACCCAGGCTATTGGAAGGTACAAGGCCATTACCCAGGAAAATAGAAGGCAATTTTAAACGAACCATGAGTGTGTTGGTATTGATCCAGTGACGTCCACCCGGCCAGCCGGAAACATTAGGCGGTTCAAGGAGCGCCTGGCCCATTAAACGCTGTACGAACAATTGCTGCCTGGACTCTTCAAAACTGAAGGGTACTACCCGGTATATTGATGTAAGAAGGTCTATCGGGGATTTAATCTTAGTACCCACATTTTCTTCGGCATAAAACCAATCTGCAGTGAACACATAACGCATCAGCTTTTTTATATCGTAATCGTGGTGAAATACATCGGCCATCTCATTTATATGCCTGCTATTCACAGTTGTATTTACAAAATAGCGGTACAGTTTATCACAAATAAATTGAGCACATTCCTTTTTCTCACATATAATATTTATAATATCATCCCCATCCAGATAGGCGTTCCAACCCATAAATTGTTTCTCGCCAAAATCGTGCTGCTTCAAATTGAGAAAGAACGAACCATCCAATCTGGAACTGTAACCGGTAAATGCCCTGGCCGCTTCTTTTATATCCTCTTCACTATAATTCCCGGTTCCCAAAGTGAAAAGTTCCATCAGTTCGCGTGCAAAATTCTCGTTTGGATGATTTTTAAAATTGCTGTTGGTATTGAGATATTTCATCATAGAAGGAGCTTTTGCAACTTCCTTGGTGAAATCCTTAAAGTTACCCAGGGCGTTTTTCCTGAGAATGTTATAATACTGTATCGCATAAAAGATCACCTGGTCGCGGCACACAAAATGATTTGCCCAGAACAAGGTCATCCGTTCATTTAATGCTTCAGAAGAACTGCAAAGCCTATTGAACCAGACGGCATTATAATCTATGTGTTTAGGTGCATTCGCTCGAATGATCTTTTCTAATTGCCTTGATCTTCCCTGCATCCTATCTTCAAAGATTGTATCGAAATCGGGCAAATCGATCGTAAGTGGAGTAATTTCTTCCGATTCGCTAAAAAGTCCGTCTACAACCTCTTCGGTGGTCAGGGATACTAGTTTTTTTGCTTCTGAAGGACTTATCCCAAAAGCAGCACGCCGATATAAATGATATATATTTCGTAACTCCATACAGTTATATGACTAAAAATTATGCCAAACGTTTATTTCGGTAAATTGTATGCTGAAATTGTTTGCCCAATCCAATTCAATTTCTATCTTTGAATTTCAAATGAAAATTTTTAATACAAATAACTGGTGGTGGAAGAACTTACGTCGGATGTCGTGAGAAAAGCACTATGGTTAAAACATATAGCAGGGCTTGTCAATCACGACAAGCCTTTTTTTTATTTCAGAAAAAATGAAATATAAACTAAAAACACATTCGCAAAGATTGCTAGCCGATCCCTTAACTCCGGTTTCTGTATATCTGCGCCTGCGCGATAAA
>QQUG01000208.1 GCA_008501705.1 Flavobacterium sp. | reverse complement strand
GATGTATCACAACTGGCATCTGGAGTCTATATGGTTCAGATAACAGGTGAAGAATCGACAACAGTGAAGCGATTGATAAAAGAATAATCGAAAGATTATTTAACCAACCAAAAGAAAACCCCTTCCGTTTCCGGAAGGGGTTTTTAATTTTTATGTTTCTTTAATTACCTGGCGAGTACACCCTGTTTGTCCATAACTGGTAACATCACACTATTGTCTTCAATAACCGAATGTGCCGGAAGCTCAAAACGCTTATCGTATAATTTATCTCCAATAAAATAAGTGATCGTAAAAAAATTATTCAATCGAAGTACACTGTCCTCAAGGAATTCGATCTTCGCGTAAGATTTGGCCGGTAGCAGCGCTAAAGAGTGTCTCATAGGAGCTGTAAGATCTTTGTCATCGAATCCCTGGGAAACGATCAATACCGTCTCTAACGGCATCGAACCATCATTGATAATATAGGCGTTCCAGTCGTTTGTATTGAAGTCCTGGTTGAATTCCAGTACAGCAGCAATGTAGACGTCCTTTACTAAAGGAATGTCTATGTCCTTACGCATTTTTTAGAGGGAACTTTTAAATTGATCCAGAAACCGGATGTCATTCTCACTTAACATTCTGATGTCCGGGATCTGATGCAGTAAAAGTGCCACGCGATCGATTCCCATTCCGAAGGCGAAACCCGAATAAACTTCAGGGTCGATCCCGCAATTAGAGAGTACATTAGGATCTACCATTCCACATCCCATGATCTCCAGCCAACCTGTTCCTTTGGTCATCTTGTAATCTGTTTCGGTTTCCAATCCCCAATACACATCAACTTCCGCGCTGGGCTCTGTAAACGGGAAATAGGAAGGCCTTAAGCGTATCTTCGATTTTCCGAACATTTCGGTAGTAAAATATTGTAAGGTTTGCTTCAGATCGGCAAAACTTACTCCTTTGTCCACGTATAATCCTTCCACCTGGTGGAAAAAACAATGCGAACGAGCGGAAATTGCCTCATTCCTGTACACTCTTCCAGGTGATATAGTTCTAATGGGGGGTTTATTATTTTCCATGTAACGCACCTGAACAGAAGAGGTGTGCGTTCGAAGTAGGATATCGGGATCTGTTTGTATAAAAAAGGTGTCCTGCATATCCCTTGCCGGATGATATTCGGGTAAGTTAAGTGCGGTGAAATTATGCCAATCGTCTTCTATTTCAGGTCCTTCAGAAACATTAAATCCAATACGGGAAAAAATATCGACTATCTTATTCTTTACAATGGAAACGGGATGTCTGGAGCCAAGCTTGATAGGTTCACCGGGCCTGGACAGATCGCCATATACCCCTAATTTTTCTTCCGAAGCCACCAAAGCACTCCTCAAGGTATTTACCTTTTCCTGCGCAAGTGATTTTAATGTGTTAACTACCTGACCGTATTCCTTCTTCTCATCCTTGGATACGTTTTTAAACTCGGCAAAGAATTCGTTCAACAGTCCTTTCTTTCCCAGGTATTTTATGCGGAAATTCTCAACTTCTTCCTTAGATTTTGCCGAAAAAGCTTCTACTTCGGCAATATGTGCTTTTATCTTATCTATCATGGTCGAATCTATTCGATCGCAAAACTACATAATTTCTATTCAATCACTTCTTTTTCCAGGAAGTAATGTACTATGGCTTCTTTCATTAAAATACTCTGTTCGCCCGCTTTAAGAGAAGGAAGTTGGGCCTCTATTTTATAATGCGGCCATCCTTCTTCGTCGTAATAATCGAAGGAATAATACCCATATGGTTCCAACAACCTGCAAATGGCAATATGCATAAGATTGATCTTCTCATCTTTCTTGAACTTCCTGTGAAATTGCCCCAATTCCTGAACTCCAACCAGGTAAATTACCGCGTCCAGATCCAGGTTCTCGCCTTCAGCAAAGCGATCACTTAAATGCTTCACCAGATCTTCCCATCTTTTTTTTAGTACTTCGTCTCTTGCCATAAACTGAACTGCAAAGATACTTCAATAAATTTCCAAAAACCATCTTTTATCATACCCTCAATGATTAATGCCCTTAAAACATAAATGCTATCTTTACGTTAAACCTTTATATGAATCTCATCGATATTGTAATAGGAGTCATTCTTCTCATCGCTTTTTACGTAGGATATAAAAAAGGCCTGTTTGTAGCATTGGCTGGCCTGGTTGGACTAATTGCAGGCGTTTACGGTGCTATTTATTTTTCGCATTATGCTGCCGGATATATTTCGGCCTGGTTCGACTGGAGTGAACAAACGGTTAATCTTGCAGCCTTTGCCATTACTTTTCTAGCTATTGTATTTATAATTTCGGCAGCCGGGAAATTTTTTACCAAGATAGCCGATTTCGCCATGCTTGGGGTACTCAATAAATTATTGGGAGGTGTTTTCAACGCCTTGAAATACGCCTTTATTGTAAGTGTGATCTTTATGTTTGTGAATGCTTCGGAAACCTATAGTATTATGTCTGAAGAAAAACGAGCAGATTCTGTACTTTACGAACCTGTAGCATCGCTTGGACCCATGATCCTCCCTCATATTTTGAAAGAGGTTGATAATTTCAGAAATGATAATAGTACTGAAACTATCGAAGAGGATCCTAGAGCTGGAAATTAACCTCCCGGATTACTTTACCGTATCCTCAACATTTTCCTTAATATAGGCAAGTACCTCGTCGAAATCATTGAAAATATGTTCTTGTGGGATCAGGTCCGGAATAATATCGATAGATTCCATCATTACCCTTGGCTGTGTCTCTAAATGGACAAGAATTGCTGTAATGTTGTCTTTATTGAACCTGTACAAGGCTTCTTCCATTGCATAAAGCCCGGATTGGTCCATATAAGGAACCTTATCCATTCTAATAATTACATGGGAAGCGGTTGTTGGAATTCCTCTGGCCATCTCCTGAAAATCATTGGTATTACCAAAGAACATGGGACCATCTAGGTGTTTAATAAAAACTTCTTGCTGTAATTCCTTCGGAAAATTGAGCTCATCTTTCCATGGCATTCCAAAACCATTGGCATCAGACAGCGGAATGATTTGAGAACGGGCTGCCGTCGCATCACCAATTTTCTTCATAAATATCAATGATGCCAGTACAAGACCAATCCCAACTGCATAAATTAAATTCCAGAATACTGAAAGCACTAGTACAACCAACATTACAATGATCTCTGCCTTAGGCATATTTGGAATGGCTCGTAAACCTTTGTAATCCATAACACCAATTCCCACAGTAACCAAAATTCCCGCAAGAACTGCTGCCGGGATCTGTGAGGCTAAGGGACCCAGGGCTAAAAGGACAACTAGCAATAAGGTTGCCGCGATCATTCCGGAAAGTTTAGTGGTTCCTCCCGAATTGATATTAACAACCGTGCGAATCGTAGCTCCGGCTCCGGGTATTCCTCCAAATAATGCAGCAACACTGTTCCCAATTCCCTGGCCTATGAGTTCCTGGTTTGGCTTATGCTTGGTCTTGGTCATATTATCGGCAACAACCGATGTGAGTAAGGAGTCGATCGCACCCAGGAAAGCCAGCGTTATAGCCGTAAAAACATAAGGCGATATCTGCGACAGGCTGAAATTACCAAACATCTCGAAATGTGGGATCGGAAAACCAGTGGGAATCTCTTCAATTGGCCGATAGTCTAATTTCAGAAAATAAGCCCCAAGAGTCACAACCAATAGTGCCACCAGTGTACTCGGCACCTTAGTAGTAATGCGTTTAAATCCATAAATAATAAATATGGTTATAAGCCCCAGGATCACTTCCAGCCAGTTTATGTTGTTTAGAGCTCTTGGTAGTGTATTTAAAGAGCCAATTACACCAGAGCTGTTATTTTTAGCGAGGGTTGTTGCCTCTCGTAAGATCTCACTCTCCTCAATTTTTTCGGCTCTGCTAACAGTTTCTCTAAAATCTTCCAACACCAAAATACCTTCCCCGGCTTCATCCTTTAATATCTTATCGAGCAATACTTCTTCGGCCTCGTGTTTAAATTCGTTAATGTATTCGGAATCGTCTTCTGTATAATATCCCAGCATAGGCAATATCTGGGTCACTAAAATAATAACCCCGATCGCCGTCATGAAACCGGACACCACGGGATAAGGAATGTATTTAATATATTGTCCTAACCCCACTACTCCCA
>QQUG01000150.1 GCA_008501705.1 Flavobacterium sp. | reverse complement strand
ACATACAGCACAGCAATACCCGCTAATGTTAGCAGGCTCGCAAGTACAAATGCCGGTGTTACGCCCATGCGCCCTGCCGGAATTGGCCGGTCTTTCGTTCTGTCCATTAAAGCATCCAGGTCACGCTCAATGATCTGATTATACACATTAGATGCTCCAACCATACAATAACCGCCAACACATAAAAGAAACAAGGTGTAAAAATCTACCGCTTCTACCGCTAACAAATAGCCAGCAATAGATGAAAATACCACGCTTACGGATAAACGCATTTTGGTAATTTCAGTAAAATTTCTGATTAACGATCTGGGTGTAGAATATGTCCTGGTTGTCGACAAGCTCATCTTTTTAACAATGCCCTGATACTGTTATGGCATATGAAGTTGCAAAGATACTGCTCCTACCCTTTTTTCACAATATAAATAGGACATTGTTCGCTATATATTTGCGGTTTTTACTATTTTGTGATGCTAATTAAAACTTGAAGAAAAATGAAATATTTAATAGTCCTCCTATCCTTTCTACTTTTAATGCCTTTGGGCGCATCTGGGCAAACAGATGGTGAAGAAGAAGGTGATTCCAGGATAGTTCCTGTTCGGAATAAAATTTATTTGTACAAAAACCGCGGAGGTAATATCGGGCTGTGTTTTGGTGACGATGGTGTTTTTATGATCGACACACAATTCGAGGATATTTCGGAAGACCTTCTAAAAGATATCCGAAAGTTTACCAAGGAACCTATCAAATATGTACTAAACACCCATCATCATGGAGACCATACCGGGGGTAATTCGAATATGGCCAATGAAGGCGCAACTATAATAGCGCACGAAAACGTAAGAACAAACCTTATTAATGCTATTGAAACTAGCCCGAATAAAATTCATGAAACCGTTTTGCCTAAGATTACTATTGGACAAACAATGACTTTTTATCTCAACAGGGAAGAGATCGTTGTAAGGCATTTGGAAAATGCGCACACTGATGGAGATGTCCTGGTTCATTTTACCAAGTCGAATGTAATACACACCGGGGATACCTTTTTTGCAGGCAAATACCCCTACATCGATGTGGAGAACGGAGGTACGGTTTCCGGTTATATGGAAGGGCTTGAACTAATACTTGGCGTGGGCAACAGAGACACCAAGTTTATCCCTGGCCACGGTAATGTTTCGACATTCGAAGACGTGAAAAATCTCAAATTGTTACTGGAAAACGTCTATAACAGGGTAAAGTTTCAACACCTGAACGGCAAAAATGAGCAGCAAATTCTTGCTATGTCTGAAATCACAGCCGATTATGACCGGCAAGGTTACGGGGATGGTTTCATTACAACCGATCGATTTCTAAAAACTATATACGATGCGGTCGCCTTCGATTATAATCGGAACGATAGGGACAGAAGAGCACGGCAAATAGAAGATATTCGCAGAAAACAAAATGCGGCCAAGGCCAACAAGGATAATAAAGGGGATAAAGGAGACGATTAGAAGTCGTAATACCAATTAAACAGGTCTGTTCGTATACCAAAATTAAACCAGGTGGTTTGGTTTTCAAATACTTCGGCCGTATCGAGCTCTGGTTTAAAATCTCTGAAGATTACACTGGCATAGACTTTAAGGTTTGTGGCCGGATTCAACAAGTATCCCGCTTGTAATTCGGCATGCAGGAAATCGGTTGTATTGCCCTGAGCCAGATCATTTCCATTATCCGATATCCGGTTGTCTTCAGAACCATAAATACTTCCTCCATAAAAGAACATATCCTCCTCGGTATTGAATTCAAAACCTCGCTTGGCAACGATCACTTTGGCATCGCCAAATATCCTTCCGCGCTGATAGCGCGCGATCCCAATAAATTCAGAAAAATTAGCCCCTAAAGTATGCGCCAGGGACTGATTATTATGGCCGTAATTGAGAATTATCGTATTATGAGAGTACGTATAGGGTCGAACACGGTTGTACTCGGCTTGCAGCATCAAACCGTCAACCTTGAATGCATTGTAATATTTGGCTCCAAGCTGGTAACCGATCTTATTCTTATAACTACCATCACCACCTGAGATATCACCTGAGGAGAATTCGTCGATAATTAGCTGACTATATACATTAACATCATCGCTGAATTTAAATTTTCCACTTAGTCCTATAATGGCATTTCCACCACGCGACCCGGTAGAGAATTCGATAGCACGATAAAAGATCACCGGATTAAGATAATTGAAGTCGAAACCACGATCATTATCATTTTGCCAAATTACAGATTCAAATAGCCCGATATTAAGGCGTTTTGTGACGTTATAACTTAAATAATGATTTGCAATGTATTTGGTTCTGAAGGATCCATCGGCAGTAACTTCAGGTCTAACATCACGCAACGACATCCAGGTATTGGTGTACTTGATCTTCCAGAAGGTGGTATTGATCTTAAAAAACGGATATGGGCTGGCATTATCACTGAATAAGAGGGATCGGTAACCGTCACCTATGAAATTCTTCCCATGCCCTAACTGAAAATTAAAGGTTTTAGACGGAGAATACGAAATATGACCTGTCGCCAGCGGATAATCGTATGAGTCTTCTTTAAAATCTTTGGCAATCCCCCGTCCAGGAATAATGGCCGGATTACCCCCATCGGGTTTTCGCGCTTCAGCAAATCGATTGAAATAGTCTGCAAACCTACCCTGACTCTCATAGATCACGGCAAAGAAGTTAAAGTTCTTTCCTATACCTCCCTGGGTATAGACCAGCCTCGTATTGTTGTAGGTGTCGATATCTGCATCTGTATCCTTCCCCACCTGCAGATCTACTCCGGGATCGAGAGTGATCCAGTAGTCTTTCCCCTTAATGGTGACCATGTGTTCGTTCCAGAACTTCCTCCCCAACCATGAGCTTTTATTCTTCAGGATCTTCGAATTCTCTTCTTCGAAGTTGTAATATCGGTTTACTTCGGAATAGATATAGGGTTTCTGAGCTGTATGATTGTTCTGCCCAACTCTGTTCAATGCCGGATCGAACAAGCTGTAGTTATGATGGGAGAGCGGGATATTGATCTGGCTGGTGTATTCCTCGTTTTCATAAGGAAATTTCTCCAGGTTGTCATATTCGTTTAACACTACCTCATCGGGTTGGGTCTCGGATGAAGGTTCCGATGGTAGTTCTTCTTTCACAGGAGCCACCAACGGTATCTTGATCGCCAAGGTGAACTGCACATAGCTAGGCTCGCCATTATAGGTAGCAGGCCGAATCTGTGGAAGCATTTCGAATACTCTTCTTGCTTCCTGTTTTAATTCGTCGTAAACAGCATCCACCATGATCACCCGGAATTTACCCTCCTTGTCTATCTCAAAGAAAACGGCAACTGCACCTTTATAATTTTCGGAAGCGACGATCTCCGGCACTTCAAAATTGGAGTACACAAACTCCTGTAACGTATTATTAAAACAGAGCTCAAGTTGATCGATGTTGGCATCGGTACACTCTGGGAACACAGGATATTTCTCGAAGGTGGAAGTATTTGTTTGTGAGAAAACAGGAAATAGCACAAAAATGAACAGGATCGAGGCGATTAATTTCATTGGGTCCGTAATTGTTTGCAGAAAGATACGGCTTTTTTAAAACCACGATCACAAAAAAACCGCTGCGTTATCACAGCGGTTTTCAACAATTTAGTTCGTTTTGAATATTATCGGGATCCTATAAATAACATCCACGGCTGTGTTACCCTGCATACCGGGTTTGAGCGTGGGTAAAAGTTTAATTACCCTTTCGGCTTCATGTTCCAGGGAACGTTCGGGAGCTCTAGACCTAACTTCCTGAACATTTCCGTTTTTATCGATCATGAATTGTACGTCGATACGAAATTTCTTTCCTGAATCCAGATATGAGAACTCATCAGTATTGAACTTTTTGGAGATAAAGGATCTTATTTTATCCGATAGACAATCCCTTCTCTCGTCATTAGACCCTAAGGATTCACAACCGGGAAACACAGGCACAAATTCCACAGAAATCACATCCACAGTAGGGTTAGGGATTTTAGATGATACTGTTTCCGTAGTTGTTTTAACCGGGGTTGTAGGTGTTTCTGTAGTCGCTACAGGTGTCTCAACATTCATGGTGAGATCATTATCCATAACCTTAGGAGAAAAAATTTTTAAGGATAGGGTGAAGCAGTAATCCTCCCTTCCGTTAGAGAAACTTTTGCTTTTTTCCAGACAGCGCTCTCTTCGGTCTCGATT
>QQUG01000042.1 GCA_008501705.1 Flavobacterium sp. | reverse complement strand
CTAAACTTTACGAAAACACCTTTAAAAAAGGCATATATCCAGTTCTTGGTTCGCAAAAGATTATTTATAAAAAACCTCTTAAGAGATGGACAAAATTTAGTATAACTCTGGTTTTAGATGGTTGGGACGAAAAATGGGGCTACCATCGTCAGATTTTTAAGCAGAATAATGAAATTTGTGCTATAGGATATACGAAATTTGCTTTATGGAAAAATAGAAAAGCACTTTATTTACCAAAAATATTAGCTGATAGTGGTATCAAAAGAACAGAAATGAATCCATCTTCAGAAATGCTAAATGTGTTCAAAAATGATTATGAAATGATTAAAATAGTTGAATAAAACTGTACACAACAAAGGCTATTATTGCTGGCGCCAGTTCGCTGCGCTCGTGTCAGCCACTGGCTGAACAGTATCTCCAAGATCTTCTTATCTTTAGACAAATCAAGTTCCAGGGCACTTGGCAATGGCCGAAATCATAGCTGTGGACGTTGGCAGTAATTTTGAACCGTCCTAAATAAAGAATATCATCATTATGAAATTAACCAAACTCTCTCAATTCGGAATTTTTACTTTGCTCTTTTCATTTTCACTATTAGGCTGTGATAATGATGTTTTGGATAAATCTTCGGCAGTAGAAGAATTAAGGGAAATGGAACGACTTCAAGTACAAGGAATACTTGAAAAAGATTCAATAATGATGAGAGAAATACTCGCGAATGACCTAATTGTCAATGCACCGAGTAATAGTGTGGTTGACATAAACATGGCTATGGAAGCGTTAAAACTTGGATATATTGATTATACCTTTTATGAACAGGAAATTGACGATATAAAAATTATCGAGAATATCGGAATTGTAATGGGCTTAGAAACAGTAATGCCGACTGGTTTAACCGGTAAAGCTGGAACTACAGAAAAAAGACGATTTACAGATATCTGGATGTATAAAAATAGTCAATGGTTAATGATTGCAAGGCAGGCAACAAATATCTCTGTTGAATGATTAATAAAAACTACTACCAACAAAGGCTATTATTGCTGGCGCCAGTTCGCTGCGCTCGTGTCAGCCCCTCGCTGAATAGTATTTCCACATTCTTCTTATCTTTAAACAAATCAAGTTCCAGGGCGATTGGCAATGGCCGAAATCATAGCCGTGGACGTTGGTGGTAAGACCAGATACTCGACTAATTCTAACTAATAAGAAAAAATCATGTTTATAGGGCATTTTGCGGTCGGATTAATATCTAAGAAAAATGATAATTTACCTTCATTAGCCATGATGTTCCTTGCGGTCCAGTGGCTAGATTTAGTTTGGCCAATTTTAGTTCTATTTGGAATTGAAAGTTTATCAATAGATCCTGGAAACACAAAACTTACACATTTGAGTTTTGATTATTACCCGTATTCCCATAGTTTATTGGCTGCCTTTGTTTGGAGCCTTATTTTGGGATCTTGTTATTTCTTATTTACTAAAAATCGTAGAGGATTTTTAATAATGGGAGGATTAGTGATGAGTCATTGGGTTTTAGATTTGATTACCCATCGACCAGATTTACCACTTTCACCATTTTCGGAAACTAAGGTTGGTCTCGGTTTATGGAATTATCCTATTATAGAAATTGCGCTGGAGGTTTTGGTTTATGGCTTAGGAGCGTTCCTTTACTTTAAATCTTCTAGTTTCAAGCGAAAAATATCATTATGGATTTTAATTGCTTTCCTTCTTGTTATTCATCTAATGAATCTTTTTGGTCCGCCACCTCCAAATACCATGGCTGTGGCATGGTCGGCCAACTTGATGTGGCTAATTATTCTTTGGGCTTGGTGGATAGAAAAAAAGCCTTCACATATTTTGTGAAGATGTCCAACCACCAACAAAGGCTATAACACAGCCGAAAATTCAAGCTCAAAACAGCTGGATTCAATTTCCATTGCTGCGCAACGAAAATTGGTCCAGAATAGGGAGGGCTGCACAAGGAATTCCGAACTGCTTCGCAGTATTGGATTTTTTATTTCAGAAAACCATACAAGGCTGGATTCAATTTCCATTGCTGCGCAACGAAAATTGGTCCAGAATGGGGAGGACTTTACAAGGAAATCCGAACTGCTTCGCAGTATTGGATTTTTATTTCAGAAAACCATACAAGGCTGGATTCAATTTCCATTGCTGCGCAACGAAAATTGGTCCAGAATGGGGAGGACTTTACAAGGAAATCCGAACTGCTTCGCAGTATTGGATTTTTATTTCAGAAAACCATAGAATAAATTCCTGGTTTTCTGAAATAAAAAATCCGGTTTCTTTCGAAACCGGATTTCCTCGTAGCGGGAGCTGGACTCGAACCAGCGACCTTCGGGTTATGAGCGGGTACGACCGATTTCGGCAATTCATAAGTGTTTAGAAATAAAGGGTTTATATATTTTAAAATGACATAAAATCCTGCAAAAAAGGCCCCGGAAAAGGCCCCGCATAATTCCCACTCATTCGTCTATTATAGAGGGGTAACGGTTTTTTTTCTTTGCAAACCAAATAGCAAATAATATTTATGAAATCTATATTACTATTCTTAATTTTGTCTTATCATCAATTTGATTTACAGAATAAATCTCATTGAACAATTCATTTGATAATCCCAAATAATCCAAAAATTCATTTTTACTATTAAAGTCGTTCTCCGCCACTTCAATCATTCTTCGTAATAACAGTGGAGAAGAAACATCTATATCATAGGGCTCATGCCTTCTATAAGGCGCAAGACGTGTAATCCATCTACGGTATTGATCAGGTGATAGAGTCATTTCCTTCGCTTTATACAATAGAGCTGAAACAGAAAGTTTCCAATAAGACTTTAATGAAAATAACTTTTCAATTGTCAATCTCGAGAATTCACCTCTTAAAGCACGTTTTGGGGCAATAAATTCCGATGCAAAAATATTAGCCTCCTTTTCAGTATCCCTATCTTTTTCAAAAATAAAATCAATATGGTTATGCATTATTAAATGTCCTAATTCATGTGCGAGCGTAAACATTTTTCTTGCTCCCTGAATTTTATTATTAATAAGAATAACTGGAACACCTGAAATATAAAAACTAACACCGTCGAAACTTTTATTTTGAGAAGAAATAAAGTCATATTCAAAAAAGTGAATTATTACACCGTTTCTCTCTAATAGTCTAACAAGATCTTTAATTGGCGAATTTCCAAGACCAAAGTATTCTCGAATCTCACGCGCCAAATATTCAGCATCCAATTCAAAATCTTCTAAATCCTTTTTAGGAATTCTATTATCTTGAATTTCTACAAGTTCCAATAGTGAATTAATATTATTTGCAATAATTTTTAATCTGGCTTCAAATAGGTCGGTAAATTTTTTTGCTATAGTTGCACTCGCACGGTAATATACTTTTAGCAGTGGTTCTTCAATATTTTGATTGAAGAAATAATTACCAAATTCATTTTTTAATTTTACTACTAATTCTTCTGTTAATGGTTTTCTGCTTTTTTCAATATTACTTATTAATGCCTGTGAAACCGATAGTCGAGAAGCAAAATCCTTCTGACTTAAACCCAAATAATTTCTCGCCAATTTGAGGGTTTCATCATTAAATACTTTATTCATAAGTTTTAGGTTAACAAATTAAAGTTCCTTGAAATAGTGATTTAATTATTTTAGAATTTAGCCTAGCTTATCGCCATACTTTTTTAATTTCGAAGTAACTAGTACTTCATATTCTTCTTCACTTTTAACAGTGAATAAATTGGGTTTGAATAGTTCTAACAGGCTTAATTCGTAGGCCACTTTTGATTGATTGTAATGAACTAATCTAACATCTTCGAGTCTTCCTATTGAATCTAACACATGTCCAACAAAATAGATTGGCAGGGATTTATGTACTCCCATTTCAGCTAAATTATTCATCATAGCCTTCGAATACTTTATTGCATTACCATCCATTAAATTTTTGAATCTGTTAGAATAAAATCCACTAACTCGACTTTTTCTATCCATCTTTTTAAAGCATATTATAGCTTTTCCATCAATAACATAATAATCTACGCCATAAGATTTCAAGTGTCTAATTCGATTCATTAAACTTCGGTTCTTTATAAAACATCGTTGAAAATGCTTTTTAATACACGAATTAATATAAATCGATTTTGCAGTCCTATATTCGAACTGTTCTGGGTCTAGGATAAAAGAATTTTGTGATTCTTCTACTCCATTTTTTACTATGTCGACAGATAATTTTAAAAAATCATCTACCGTTTTCTCTGCAATGCCTTGCATTTTCAAAGAAAAATTGTTATTTTTGTTTAACAAAATTTAAAATCAATTTTTGAAATCACTATTTCAAAGAACTTAATAAAGCACCCTCCTCCCGAGGGTGTTTTTCATTTTGCAATATAATGATAATTTACATTCTGCGCAAAATTGTAAAATAATATTTTATAAATATTATATAAATATCATTGACGTTTAATTTTCCACCTTTTAGAGGCATTAAATAATACCTATGAACTATAATTCAGCACTTGAGAGTGTCCTGTGTATTTTATCAGCGTGTTCTAATAACGATCAAGATCGTCTTATAAATGACATCACTATAAGATTAAAAAGAAATCAATTAAATGATAAAACTAAGGGGCTATATTACATACCAACGAAAGAGCAAATCGTAGATTGGCTCACGATGAACTTATGTTACGGAATTAAACTACCATACCCTACTAAAGATACACCTACTCACGGAAATATTCCAATACCAAGATTCGGACAAAACCTTCCACGAATTAGCTGTTTATTTTGTGAGGAATTCAATAAAAAATATTTTCTTGATTAGACCGAAATTATGACAGATTTGACTCTTTTTCGTTATCTAATAAAGATATATTATGAAAATAGAAATCAAAAAGGCAAGAGAATTAGTCCGAACGATAAAAATTTGGCAAAGTAGTAGTGGTTTATCATGCTCAAAGTACGAGTTAATGACTTACGAAAAATATCTTCATCGAAAGGAATATTTATTGATGAATGAAAAGTTCGATTTAGCACCATATAAATGGTATGACCCGAACAGAGTCTTTGATTACTATCATTATCATAGAAAAGGCAATTCATGGATGTTTAATTTACTTCTAGGATCTAAAAGTATCATCATACAATTAATCAAATGGATAGTGGGTAAGTTTCTTAGTTAATTAATCAAAAGGCACGGCACGGGCCCTTTTTTTATGTAAGCGCCCTTCGGGTTGTGGTGATAGATGTTCCAAAACGCGAAAACCCCTGTAAATACAAGGGTTTATTAGTAGCGGGAGCTGGACTCGAACCAGCGACCTTCGGGTTATGAGCCCGACGAGCTACCTACTGCTCTATCCCGCGATGTGGACGGCAAAGATACAAAGGATTTGTTGTATACGCAACGTCCTGTGGTGAAATTATTGTTCAAGGCTGTTTACAGTAAACTCTTCCAGCTGCCCTTCTCTAAATACAACTCTCAATTCCATAGGGTTACAACACACCTCACAGTCCTCTACATAGGTCTGTGAGACTGAAGGGTCCAGCAGCATCGAGATCTGCTCCCAGCAATACGGGCATTGGAAAAAGTGCTCTTCCATCTATCCATCCTTTTCAACTACAGACTTTTTTCTATTGGCACGTATCACTAACGACTCTACAAAGATGGAGAATACCATGGCGGAGTATATATACCCCTTGGCTATCGGCTGCTCTACAGATTCGGCAATTAGTGTGATCCCTATCAGCAACAGAAAGGACAAAGCCAGGATCTTGATACTCGGGTGTTTGTTCACAAAATTGCCTACATAATTCAAACTAAACGCCATAAAGATCATAGACACCACTACGGCTGCCACCATGATCTCGATATGATCGGCCATTCCAATGGCTGTAATAACAGAATCCAAACCAAAGACAATGTCCAGTAACCCAATCTGAATTATAGTATTTACCAACCCCATTTTCTTAGGAATCGTCAATTTATGACCATCACCTTCCACATTTTCATGGATCTCGGTAATGCTTTTATAAATTAAAAACAACCCTCCCACCAAAAGGATCAGGTCTCTACCTGATATCTCCAAACGTTCGTGCCACTCACCGGTAATCCCAATTAGTTCACCAATACTAAAGATGGGTTTGGTAAGGGTCATAACCCAGGTGATAGACACTAATAGGATCACGCGGGTAAGCAGGGCGAAAGCGAGGCCAAAGATACGGCCCTTTCGCTGTTGCTCCTTTGGGAGTTTATCGGTTTGAATGGTGATAAATACTATATTATCTATCCCCAGGACGATCTCCATGATAACCAGGGTAACAAATGCTGCCCAGGCTTCTGTAGAGGTTAAGAGTTCCCACATAACACGTTAATTAGTATTGTTAAGATACCGGAATAAGATCTAAAACGCAACATTTAGCAACTGACCGGTTTGTTGTAACAATTCCAACTCTGCGATCTTGGCCTGATATTTTGCCAGGTTTCTCGTGGTGCGATTATTAAGTAAATTGATCTGGGCCTGCCGTAATTCCACCGAAGTGATCTGCCCTAATTTATATCGCTCCAGGGAGCGTTCGTAATTATTATTGGCCGTTTCAACATTTTGCTGCTGAAGTCGGTAGATCTCCAATCGATTGCGATAATTACCTACAGCATTTGCAATATCTCTGGCTACTTCTACCTGAAGCTGTTCCTTCAATAAAGTTTGATTTTCTATAAGTATTTTCGAATTCTTTACGGTTGTTATGCCACTGCCGCCATCGAATAAACTCCAGCTTAAACTCACACCTGCCGATAAACCGGTACTTGTATTTCCGGTCGCAAAACTCGTTACCGGAAACTGCCCCTCATTCCATCCATAACTACCCGAGAGGCTCACGGTAGGGAGATAGACAGATTTAGAAGCTTTATAATTTAAACTACTAACTTCAATATTACTACGCGCCAGTTGTAACCTCACATTATTTGTGTCTGCTTCTTTCAAATAAGTCTGCATTTTTAATTCTTCGATAAAACTTACCGTGGTATCCACTTCAAAATTGCGTTCTATTGATTGGTTAAGAACTACATTCAGATCTCTTTTGGTATTCCTGAGCGTCTGGCGAGCATTAATAAGATTGATGCTGTCCGTTACCAGATCTACCTGGGCATTTAGTACTTCAAGCCTGTTTGTTTGTCCGTACTCAAATCGGTATTCGGCCCTGGTAAGACGATTTTTTGTGTTTTCGTAGGTGCTCTTTAGTACTTCTACATTTTCGGTTAGCCTCGCTACTTCAAAATACACCGTAAACATCTGCAGCAGTGTATTTTCAATTGTTTGTCGCACTTCCAACTCACTGAGATTATACTCTTCTTTTAAGCGCTTGTAATCATACCAGCGGCCCAGTCCGTCGAAAAGCGTATAGCTCAGGTTAACAGAAGCATCATATCGCTTGGTTTCGGCATCTTCAACTACATTAGTTGTTCCATCCCGGAACGTCACTTCCTGATCCTCAATACTGTAATTCGCTCCAGCAAGCCCGGTGATCGATGGCAGATATCCCGAGTTCAATATACCTTGGTTGTTATCGGCAATACGCAAATCGTTTTTCGCCATTTTTATTCCGAAGTTATTCTCTAGAGTCTCCGATATGGCCTCTTCGCGCGTTAATTTTTCAACTACCTGTGCGGTGGAGGTTAAACTAAAAATTAAAACAAGAACTGTAAAAACACTGCTTTTATTCATGCGTAACTTCTTCCTTTATAACTGCTTCAGATTGTTTTGTTCCATTTTCGTGAATCTCCCATTCCGCCCTGGCGCGCACTTCTTTGATGGCTCGCTCTACTTCTTCCTTCGGAATTTTATTCCCGGAAAATAACCAAAATCCTTTCGATTTTATATCGTTGGTAATGCTTAGCAAAATAGGCAGTATAATGAGCGTCAATACCGTTGCAATAGCAATCCCGTAAGCAATACTAATAGCCATGGGGATTAAGAACTGGGCCTGCCTGCTCTTCTCAAGAAGTAATGGTGCGATCCCCGCAATTGTGGTTAATGAGGTTAGGAATATGGCCCTGAATCGAGCTCGCCCTGCCTGATATAATGCGTCATCAAACGAAAGGCCTTCCCTGAGATACGAATTGAATTTCCCAATAAGTACAAGTCCGTCATTTACCATAATACCTATCAATGCAATGATACCTAAGGCCGAAAGAATATTGATGGGGAAATCATGTATCCAATGTCCCCACGCCACAGCGATAAAACTAAATGGTATCATTACAATAAGTAATAAGGGCTGACTGTAGCTCCTAAATGTAAAAGCGATTACTATATAAATAAGGAACAACACTATCGGAACGACTAATTCCGCAGACCTGGTTAGTTTTAAAGCCTCCCTGTTCTGCCCTTCGTAGATCGCGGTAACCGTTGGATATTTCGATGAAATTTCTGGCATTACGGTTGTTCTAATTTCATCAATGATATCGGTAGGGCTGGCATCCAGATCGGCTAGATCTGCATTTACCTGGATTTCGCGTAAACCGTTTAAGTGACTTATTGATTCTTCTCCACGCTCTATAGAATAGGTTGCTATTTCGCCAAATGGAATTCGCAAACCGGCAGGTGTTAAAATTCGCATATCGTCCAGATCGTTGATCGACTCACGATTTGATCGATCATACCGTACCCATACTCTAATCTCATCCTGTCCTCTTTGAAATCGCTGCGCCTGAAGCCCGAAGAATCCCGATCGCACCTGGGCCATCACATCACGTAAATTTAAGCCAAGTGCGTAAGCTGTTTCCTTTAGTTCTATATTGATCTCTTTGATCCCTTCCGGGTCCGTATCGGTTACATCGGCCAGTAATGCATTGTTCTCCATATAGGTTCTCAGCTCATCCTTTGCAGCTTTTAACTCTTCAGTATTGTTACCTAGTAATGAAACCGAAACCGGACTACCACCAAAGTTACCCCCCGATCCAAAAGTGAGTCGTTCCACACCATATACGTCCCCCACAGCATTTCTAATTGCATTTGTTATTTCAGGAGATCCAAAATCCCTCTCCTCCCCGGGTAGTAAATTAACATGTAACGATGCCTTGTTATTTCCAGGGCCCACACGTTTTATAACATTTTCTACCACCGATTTATTTCCGGTCTGTCTGGCTGTGAAGTCTTCATTTACTTCCCAGGCTACATCTTCAACCATAGTGATAATAGAATCGGTGATCTTCGGATTCGTCCCTTCGGGCATGAGTAGATCAATACTAACCCGATCACTGGCAATTCTGGGGAAAAACGACGTTTGGATAATGTTACCCTGGTTGGCTCCCACAGTGATGATCATAAGTGCCACTAGTATCGCCAGGGTAAGAAAGCGATTATTCATAGCAAAATTTAAGGTAGGACTGTACAATTTATCCCTGCAATACCTCATAAATCGGTCGCCATAGACATTAAATTGCCTAAGTTTAGCAAAAACAGCCCCTATACGTGTCCTGCTCTCTTTCTTTTTTTCGGCTTCAGGAAGCAAAGCCTTAGAATGCGCAATATGGGCAGGAAGAATGATCAATGCTTCTATAAGCGAAACTACGAGGGTTAGGATCACTACCACAGAAACCTCACTGAAAAAATCACCTATTCTTCCATCGAGGAACAGAAATGTGGAAAATGCCAGCACTGTAGTGATTATGGCCGATACGATTGGAGGCAACACCTCTATGGTACCATCGATCGCAGCTCGTACTCTCGGTTTTCCCTTTTCATAATGCTGATATATATTTTCCGAAATAACGATCCCATCGTCAACCAATATCCCTATCACGATGATCATTCCGAAAAGTGAGAGTACATTAATCGTCACATTCAGATAGGCCGCAAAAATGAACATCCCTAAAAACGAGATCGGTAAACCAAAAGCCACCCAGAATGCCATACGGGTATTCAGAAAAAAAGAAAGGAACAAGAGTACCAGTATGATCCCCATGATCCCGTTTTTCACCAGTAGTTCAGTTCGCTGGTTTAACCTCACAGAACTGTCGCTCACTACATCTATTTGTACACCACTGTATTTCTGGTTGAACTCATCTATATATGCATTCACATTCTCTGCAGAGGAGATAAGATCTTCGTTATTGGTATTAGTGATCTCAATATTTACAGCAACATTCCCATTAAAGTATGAGGCATTAGGTGTCTCCGAAAATCGATCCCGTACATCGGCAACCTGATGTAAGCGTACCAATGTTCCGTCTGGAGAGGCTCGAACTATAAGGTTGTTCAACTCAGATCCGTAATACGAACGATTATTGGCTCGAATAAGATAATCCTCGGCATCGGTTTTAATGTTTCCGCCTGTGGTAAGAATATTGGCCCTGGAGACAGCTGCCGCAACCTCTGTAAAACTTAGATCGTAGGCCAAGAGGTCATTCTCCCGAACGGCTATTTCAATTTCCTCCTCTGGATAACCGGATACGCTAATTTGCGATATTCCGTCTATGGCCCGAAGATCGTTCTCCACTTGCCTGCCTATTTGCTTTAATGCAGACAACTCTATATTCTCCCCGCTAATCGCAAAATCAATGGTTTGCCGCACCCTTTCCTGTTTGGCAACCACCAGGGGCTCCATGCCGGTGGGAAAGTTGGGTACGCGGTCGACGGCATTTTTTACTTCAGCTAATAATACATCTATGTCCTCACCGCTTTCAATTTCAACAGTAATACTACCTCCATTCTCACGAGATACAGAGGTTACTCGCTCTATGCCTTTGAGACCCTTTAGATTATCTTCTATTTTCAACACAACCCCCTCTTCTATTTCCTGCGGAGCGGCTCCGGGGTAGGCAATATTTATACTGATAATTTCCGCCTCCTGCAATGGAAAGAACGACGATTTCAGTCTAAAGATCCCGATCACCCCAAAGATCACGAAGGCAAGTATTACCACGTTTACGGCTACTTCATACTTTATAAAATAACTGATAAGTTTTTTCATGGAGTGTTTAATTAACCAGAGTATCGCCCACTGTTTGAGCAGATTCTTCAAGGTATTTAACTTTCATGCCGGCATAAGCTCCGGGAATAGATCTGGATAACAATTTAGTGCCGTCGGGGATACCCTTTAGCACAACATTCTTAGCCGAAAAATAGACCGGGTTTGCAGGTATAAGGTCTAAAACAGAATCTCTCACTATATAGACCTGGGATTCGTTTACTAGTAGTTTTCGGGGTATTTCAATAGCATCGGTCTCATCCCGTGCATCCACATACGCCTGAACGTACATCCCTTCTTTTAGTCCTTCAGCAACTACGGTTACAAATACCGAAATGGTCTGTGTAGCCTGATCGATCCTACCGTTAATACGGCTCACTGTACCGGTAAACTTCCGGGATCCTTCGATCGTACTTAAGGAAACTTTCTCACCAATTTCCAATAAGTCGCTAAATTCTTTACCAATGGAAAGCTGAACTTCGAAAGAGGAGGTATCGATAAATTCTCCTAATTTCTGTCCCGAACGTATTAGGGTACCCCTGGTTACCAGGGCTTCGGTCACTATGCCATTAAAAGGCGCGACGATAGAAAATTTACCGAGGCGCTGTTCCATATTTTTTATGTTGTAATAGGAGGAGTTCACACCACGCCCGGTAATAAAGTAATTAAGTTTATCATTAGTTACCTGCGGAAGCGAGGGCAGACTCTTATTAATATCTATGGTGGTGAGGTAATGTTCCCAAGTTTGGAACGCATCGGGAAAATCCAGCCTTAGATCCGGCATCAGGGAAGTAACTAAATTGTAAAATTCGCTCCGGGCTGCCTGTACAGATGCATAATATTCGGAGGCATCCATTCTAATGAGAGTTTCGCCTTTTCTATAGGGTTGGCCCGCTTTAAAATCTCGCGCACTCGACCTGAACACTCCCTGAACCTCCGAATATAGTTCGAGTCGGTCCTTGGCAATTAGATTTCCGGTAGCGGTGATAACAATAGGTACCGTTTTATTCTTTACATTTTCAACAAAAACGGTTTTAACAATTTCTTCTGCCTGGGGTTTTGGCTGCTCACTATTTGCTATGATATATTGAGCGCCAAAATACGCCAACATCAATAGCAGCGCACCCAGGATATACAGTATTATTTTTCGCATGAAGGTTTAAGGTTGCTAGAGTAGGTCAAATTTAAATGATGCCTTAGCAGTGTGGCGTTAAAGGTTTCATAAATTCTAACTTAATTCTTCTAACAATTGAGTGAGCTCCTCCCAGTCGTGCATAAGTTTATCCAGGTCATTCTTTTTTTGCTGATAATTATCGAAGAAGTTGGGCTGGGCTATGGTTTCATCATAATTGATCTGTAGCTCCACATCGATAGCACTTAGCTCTCTTTCTAACTTATTGATCTTACTTTCTATCTTACTCAATTTATTCTGAAGGGACTTTTGCTTTTTTTGCTGCTCGTAGTTCTTTTTTCCTTCTGAAGAAGTGCTCTTTTTGTTTACTGCCACTTCCGAACGTTTCTCTGCTTCCCTCAAGTTCTGAATATTTCGCTGTTCCAGGAAATAATCGATATCGCCCAGATACTCCTTGATCTTCCTGTCCTTGAACTCATACACTTTATTGCTAAGTCCCTGCAGAAAATCCCGGTCGTGTGAAACCACGATCAGGGTCCCTTCGAAATTCTTTAATGCATCTTTTAATACATTTTTAGATTTCATATCCAGGTGATTGGTAGGCTCATCCATCACCAATACATTAAAAGGCTGAAGTAATAACTTTGCTAGGGCCAGTCGGTTTCGCTCTCCCCCGGATAATACTCGCACATATTTATCCACCTCATCTCCCCTAAATAAGAATGCCCCCAGGATATCCCGTACTTTTGGCCGCGTTCTCTCATCGGCTGCGTCCAGCATGGTGTCTTCCACCGTTTTATTTCCGTCAAGATAATCCACCTGGTTTTGCGCAAAATAACCTATCTCTACATTATGCCCAAGTTTTAAGTGCCCTTCATATTCGATCTCGTTCACTATGATCTTCGCCAGGGTGGACTTTCCCTGTCCATTCTGCCCTACAAAAGCGATCTTGCTGTCACGCTCCACAAAAAGATCTACCCCGCTCAACACCTTATTATCTCCATAACTTTTGGAAATATTCTCTGCCTCTATAACTACTTTCCCCGGTTTAACTGAAACCGGAAAACGTAAACTCATTACGGCATTGTCATCCTCGTCTACCTCCACGCGGTCCATTCGGTCCAGTTTTTTTATAAGCGATTGTGCCATGGTGGCCTTACTGGCCTTAGCACGAAACTTTTCAATAAGTTTCTCGGTTTGTTCTATCTGCTTTTGCTGGTTCTTTTGTGTGGCTAGCTGTTGCGTTCGCAACTCTTCCCGTAAAGCGAGGTATTTTGTATACGGCTTGTTATAGTCATAGATCTTCCCAAGCGATATCTCGATAGTTCTGTTAGTAATATTATCCAGAAACATCCTGTCGTGAGAAACAAGCATCACTACCCCGGTATAATTTTTCAGAAACTCTTCCAACCATAAAATAGATTCTATATCCAGGTGGTTGGTAGGTTCGTCCAAAAGTAACACATCATTATTCTGAAGTAGAAGTTTGGCCAGTTCGATCCGCATGCGCCAACCTCCTGAAAACGTATCGGTTGGCTGATTGAAATCCTCTCGCTCAAAACCCAGTCCTTTCAATATTCTTTCGGTCTCCCCCTGATAATTATACCCTCCCAGGATCTCGTACTGATGTTGAAGATCATTTAGATCTACCATCAACTGGTGATAAGCCTCACTTTCATAATCGTTACGCTCACCCATTTCCACAGTGACCTGTTCCATCTTCTTTTCCAGGGTCTTGATCTCTGTAAAAGCCTCATAAGCCTCCTCCAGTACGGTTCTTCCTCTGGTGAAATCTATATCCTGTTTCAGAAATCCGGTAGTCACCTTTTTATCGGTAGCAATCTGTCCCTCATCATATTCCTGTTCTCCCGCAATGATCCTGAGCAATGTGGATTTGCCGGCACCATTCTTTCCAACCAATCCCACGCGATCGCCTGGCGTAAGCTGGAACGTGATTCCCTCGAAGAGATAATCTCCCTGGAAACTAACCGACAAATTATGGATATTGATCATTTTAGTAACAATTGTGACATAAGAATTGTGCAAAGATGCTTAATTTTGGCACAGCAAAAAAATACGCATGAAAGGAAAAAAAATATACAGTATTTTAAACGGAAAATGTCCTGTCTGCCACGAAGGTGACCTTTATAAAACTAAAAATCCGTATATACTTTCAGACACTTTAAAAATGCATGAAAATTGTCCGCATTGCCACACCAAGTTTAAGATCGAGCCATCTTTCTTTTACGGGGCCATGTATGTAAGTTATGCGGTAGGAGTTGCTTTTGCGGTAGCTGCATTTATTATCTCCTATTTTTTTCTGAACCTCGGGAGGTTGAGTTCCTTTTTGGTGATCACAGGTACCCTTATCGTTTTATTACCCATTATCCTACGATTATCCAGAAATATATGGATCAACTTCTTCTTTAAGTACGACCCCGAAAAAGCGAAATAAATACTAATTATCAAATCTCTTGATATCCACTTCAGGAGGGAGAGGCGACTTGTTCTCTATGTGCTGGTACAACCATTGAGACAGTAAGGGTGACATGAGTAATCCTCGTGTTCCAAGACCATTCAGAAAATAGATCCCCCTGTCATTAATCGATCCTAGTAACGGCCTGCGATCTTTTACAGTAGGACGCATTCCACAACTTTGGTCCACGATCTCATAGGTACATTTTATCATCTTTAGAACGGCTTCTTCTAAGGTTTGCCGCCCAATATCAGTTTTGTTGTAACTAAAGTCTCCATGAGCGAAGGTGGCTCCAACTTTATAGGTATTCTCCCCGCCTGGTATTAAAAAATAAGGGCCTTTAAGAGTTGCTTCACATTTCAGTTCCTGAGATTTAATGATCAGGTATTCACCCTTTTTGGGTATAATACAATCCAGGGTGAACCAGGGGTTTTTTAGTACTGCAGAACCCTCTGCGAAGATCACATACCTGGCACTGTAATTCTTGTAAAGATAGTGATCCGCGTATTCCTGTAACTCGTCATAGATAAATTCCTCGGAGATCAATTTACCACGGTTTTGCAGATATTTCCTGTACGCCTGGAGTAACGAAGGTGTATCTATCCTGAAGGTGCTTCGTACTGCGCCATAGCCCAGGGGAGCATTAATATTGGTATTCGTATTGTTGATAATTTCCGGTTGAAGGAATTGCTCCATGGCTGGGGAATCACTAGCGACTACCCAGTCGTTCTGTTCTTCGGCAGTTGCAAAGATCCTGAGAAGAGGTTGATCTGCTAAAAATTGGGTATTTAATTTATTCTGAAGGCCTTCATAGAACGGTCTGGCCTTATTCATAAATTGAGAAGCCTTCCATACCGGGTTCAATCTTTTAAGGACCATAGGATTTACTACCCCTCCTGCTATACCGGTGGCACTTTGCTCACCAGAGTCGAACACCACATAGCTTTTGGAATTGGCCTCCAGATTCTCACAAAAGGCAATCCCGGCAATACCGGATCCTACAATGATATAATCTAGCTGTTTCAATGCTGTTGTTTGAATAAAATAAAGATACCGAAAAGATAAATACTTAAAATAAGGAGCGTTCAGGATCTGTTATCCCCGGGATAAATGTACCAAAGAAAAAACCCTCCTCAGCCAAGGCCAGGGAGGGTCAAAATACCTATAATATTGAAACTATTAATAGTTCCACAAATCAATCTCGATATTTCTGATTTGTTCTTTAATTCTATCCGATTCCAATAACTGCATCAATGCATTATCGTTGATATATTCATTAACCGCTCTGTCACCCTGTACATTGTCTTCTTTATAGACAAGACCACTAAAGCGTCTTGAGTTCAACAAATGATCGAATGATATCGGTTGTGAAGTATTCCTTCTGTTAAAGGCTTTGGCTTTGTGCAAAACTTCTCGTGCTGCAGGGAACCATACCCAGAAAAGTTCAACTTTACTATCGATATTATCGTCGGGGAAAGCTTTAGATCGTGCTTCATTGGCAACAGGACAAAGACCTAGTAATCTGTATTTAAGTTCTCCCTGACGCTTGTCAAGGTACCAGATACCACGAATTCTCCATTCTTCCACATCACCAGCATCAAGAGTAAACTTTCTAATATATTCTTCATCCACTCTACCTTCGGCATTGTACTGATCGATACCAACATCGGTAGTATCACTATAAACCAGTGATGCTTCGATATCTTTCAGCGTTCGCTTTTCAGTAAAATATGAATCTGAATACACATCTTCAATGTTTCCATTCTTGATATTCTTCACTAACACATCGTACAATGATCGACGTTCCGCACCAATGTTGTTCGTGTCGATTGGATAGTACAATGGGAAGTTCACTCTTTCGTCAAGATCGATGATCTCCCAAACAGTTCTGGACCATAACACATCACGCTCATCGGTGTAACCATAGGGCAATGGCTCATCATTATCATAGGCAATCTGCGCTTCTGTCTTCTTACCTATATCTTCAGGTGTTTTGGCATTCAGTACGTTTAACTGCGCAGTAGCAGTATATGTACCGAATAAAAGGCCTAAACCAAATAAAACAACATTTTTAAAGCTCATATTCTAATTTTTAATCTTAGTTCGTTAACTCGATACAAACCGGAGATATCTTCTTCAGCTTATATCCGGAGTTGTTCGCGATGTTCGCAGTAATATCAAATATCTGTACTGTTTCCCCACGTTTAGC
>QQUG01000010.1 GCA_008501705.1 Flavobacterium sp. | reverse complement strand
TACGCGATATCAGTAAAGGAGATTACGATCGCTAGTATTAAATTCATCCAAAAAAAAGCACAATGGATTACATTGTGCTTTTAATTTACTCAAGACTCCTTAAAAGCTTTCTTTAAGTGGCTGAAAGCTTCGGAAATTTCACCCTGGAAATGATCCCAACGTTTGTTGTCTTTTTTTTCGTACCTGGATTTCAGCTCGTCTATAAACTTCTCGAACTCTTTTTTACCTTTTTCGAAGGATGCCTTTGCCTCAACCTTGCCTTCGTCGAATTTTTCATCAAGTATTTCCAACTGAACTTTGAACATCTCTATTTCGATCAATAAGATCGCATAAGACCTTCTCAGTTTCTCGTTTGTCTTGATCTTTACCTCGATCTGATGCAGCAAGGAAAGTAAGTTCTTCTTCTGGGCTCTGAAAACTTCAAGGGTTTCGGCTTTTCCTAAAGCCAGTTGAACCCGGAGTTCGTCCAGTTTCGTGTGAAGATCATCAATTTTTTCTTTTCCGGATTTCACTTTTGATTTACTTTCGTGAACGAACCGATTGAATTTCTTCTTGGTCTCTTCGTACTTGTCTCGTGCCTCGGCTTTACCCAATGCAGCTTTTACTTGAAATTCCTCCATTTCAACAGCAGCTTTTCGCAATGCCTCCACGACTTTGTCCATCAAGTGGGAATTTTCATTTTCTTTCATGTTATCTAGGTATTAATTCATTATAAATGTCCTCAATTGCTTTAGAATTCGCAATGAGGAAAATCATGATTCTCCAAAAAACCATTCGCATATTAATTGTTAAGAGTGCGCCGATTGATCACGCATTTTACCAACAGCGCAGCTCACATAAGACCGAGCCTTAAGGAGAAAGCTATTTTCGTCTTCCACAAACGGGTAGCCCAGTGCCAGCAGTCGTTTATGTGCCAGCTTATAATCTGCCAGTCTTTTGTAGTTGAAGTCCACAGTCCCTTTATCCGGATCTACAGATAAAACTGTAATTCCGTCGATCTGCTCAAGGCTTGTTCTCACTGTGCGCGCGCATCCATCACATTTTAAATTCTGTATGAACTTGGTAATTCTCATATTATGAATAATTAAAAATACAACCTTTGGTTTATTGCTTAACTGACATATGTCATAGTTTCAATATCCGGTTATCTCAATATTTGCAATAGGTAAATGAGTAATACTATTGGATATGGAGCAGTGTGCCCACTGTGGTGATTCGTGCGTTGATGAAACTGTATATCACAAGGAGATGGCGTTTTGCTGTAATGGATGTAAAACGGTATACGAACTATTACACGAAAACGACTTAAGTTATTACTACGAGTTGGAACGAACCCCGGGCGTCTCTCCGAGAGAGTTTGAACACAAGTTCGATTTTTTGGACAATCCATCCATTTCCGAAAAACTTTTGGATTTTAACGACGAACAAACCAGTGTGGTTTCGTTCGTAATTCCCGCTATCCATTGCAGCTCGTGTATTTGGGTTTTGGAAAACCTGAATAAATTACAACCAGCCGTACAGGCATCCCAGGTAAATTTTCCGGAAAAGACCATACGCATTACTTTCAGATCTGATCGTATTAGTTTAAAAGACCTGGTAATCCTCCTCAGCAGAATAGGATACGAACCTTATATTTCCCTTGAAGATTCCAATAAAAAAGAGCGGGTTGTTGACCGTAGTCTAATCTATAAACTTGGGGTTGCCGGTTTTGCTTTTGGAAATGTGATGTTCTTGTCATTCCCCGAATATTTTGAGGTAAATGAATTTTGGCTGGACAGGTTCAAACCTCTGTTTCGGTGGCTGATGTTCGCTTTCTCGGTTCCGGTTGTACTTTACTCGGCTCAGGATTATTTTATATCGGCTTTCAAAGGATTGCGGTCTAAGATCTTGAATATAGACGTTCCCATCGCTCTTGGTATACTGGTACTATTTTTAAGAAGTACCATGGAGATCGTATTTAACTGGGGTACCGGATGTTTTGATAGTCTTACCGGCCTGATATTTTTCTTGCTCGTTGGGAAGTACTTTCAGCAGAAAACTTACAATTATCTCTCTTTCGAACGAGATTACAGGTCGTACTTCCCTATAGCCGTTACACGACTTAGCGGTAATTCAGAAGAAATTTCAGAAGAACAAATAGAAGTATATGAGATAAAAAAGGGTGACAGAATCCTGGTACGTAATAACGAACTGTTACCCGTTGATGGTATTCTTATAAGAGGAAACGCACTAATTGACTATAGCTTCGTTACGGGAGAATCGGAGCCTGTGGCGCGTAAGAGTGGCGATAAATTATATGCGGGAGGGAAACAACAGGCGGGTGTACTCGAGGTGGAAGTTCTCAAACCGGTTGAACAGAGTTATCTCACCCAATTGTGGAGCAATGAGGTTTTTGATAAGGATCACCGGAGTATTTTTCAATCCCTAACAGACAGTATTTCGAAGCGATTTACCATAGCGGTCCTGAGTATAGCATTTCTGTCTACCCTCTTCTGGCTAGTGTACGATCCTTACAAGGCTTTTAATGTGTTCACGGCTGTACTCATTGTGGCCTGTCCCTGTGCCATAGCCCTTGCTGCCCCCTTCACTCTGGGTAATTTGTTGCGCATCTTCGGAAGGATGAAATTCTATGTAAAAGAAGCATCTGTTATCGAGAAGATCGCAGCTGTGGATACAGTGGTATTCGACAAGACCGGAACCCTAACCAGTGGTAGCGGACAAAATATTATCTACGAAGGAGTGGCCTTAACCCACGATGAAACCGAGTTGCTTAACAGCACGCTAAGAGCCTCTAATCATCCCTTAAGCAGGTCTTTATACGAAATGCTGAAGGTTCACAACATACGGACTCTCGAAGCTTTTGAGGAGCAGGCAGGGAAAGGGATAGAGGCTTCGGCTGATGATCAGCTCATTAGAGTGGGTTCCTATAGTTTTGTTTCTGAAGGAGATTCTTCGGAACCATTACCCTTAACAACCACAAATAAAACAGCGGTTCACATTAGCAGTAATCACCTGTACAAAGGATGTTACGTTTTTCAGAATCATTACAGGGATGGCCTTTCGGAAGTACTTGGCACTATTTCCGAAGACAAAGAAGTGGTAATACTATCCGGGGATAATGACGGTGAGCGGGAACGATTGGAACATTTACTTCCGAAGAAAACAAAGATGTATTTCGGAAAAAAACCAGAGGACAAGCTTGCGTTTATAAAAGATCTTCAGCGTCAAGGGAAAAAAGTGATGATGGTAGGAGATGGGTTAAACGATGCCGGAGCTTTAAAGCAAAGTAATGTAGGTGTTGCAATTGCTGAAAATGTGAATGTATTCTCACCGGCTTGTGATGCCATTCTGGATGCGACACAGTTTAAAAAACTAACAGATTTTTTCCAACTGTCCAAAAGGGGGATACAAATTATCAAATGGAGTTTTGTGCTCTCCTTGATCTATAATATTGTAGGTCTTGGTTTTGCGGTTTCAGGGCATTTAGCTCCTGTAGTTGCTGCAATTTTAATGCCGTTAAGTTCGATTAGTATCGTGATTTTTACCACGGTAGCTACTCGTTTTTATGGCAATCGAATATTAAAAATTAATAAGCCTTAACCTGACAAATGTCATTTTAGGAGGCAGAGACTCAGGTTATTTTTACACCTTAATTTCAAACAGGGATGAGTATTATTTATGTTTTGCTAAGTATTAGTGTTATCGTGGCGCTAGGCTTTTTTATTGCCTTTGTGGTTTCGGTGCGTAAAGGGCAATACGACGATACTTACACCCCCTCTATACGCATGCTGTTTGAGGATGAAATTGTGAAAGAATCGAAAAAAGATCAACCAATAGAAACAAACGATAAGCACTAATTATGGAAGTAGAGAAGTTTTATTACGATAATAAGATCGTAAAGAGTTTTTTATATGCCACCATCTTCTGGGGCATCATAGGAATGTCCGTCGGTTTAATACTGGCGTTCATGTTTTTATTCCCCAACATGACCGATGGTATTTCGTGGCTTAGTTTCGGGAGATTGCGTCCGCTGCATACCAATGCCGTGATCTTCGCCTTTGTGGGGAATGCCATCTTTGCAGGAGTCTATTACTCGCTGCAACGGCTTTTAAAGGCACGAATGTGGAGTGATTTATTAAGTAAGATCAATTTTTGGGGATGGCAATTGATCATTGTCGCAGCGGCTATCACGCTTCCCTTAGGGTATTCCACTTCCAAAGAATACGCCGAACTCGAATGGCCAATTGATATTGCCATTGCCTTGGTTTGGGTGGCGTTTGGTGCCAATATGATAGGTACCATTTTAAAAAGGAGACAGCGACACCTGTATGTAGCCATCTGGTTCTACCTGGCTACTTTTGTAACCGTCGCGGTACTTCACATTGTAAACAGTATTGAAATCCCTGTATCTGCTTTTAAAAGTTATTCGGTATATGCTGGAGTTCAGGATGCCCTGGTACAGTGGTGGTATGGACATAATGCGGTAGCGTTCTTTCTAACAACACCATTTTTGGGTCTTATGTATTATTTTGTTCCTAAGGCAGCAAACAGACCGGTATACTCCTATAAACTATCCATCGTACACTTCTGGTCTCTCATTTTTATCTACATATGGGCAGGGCCTCACCATTTGCTGTATTCGGCCTTGCCAGACTGGGCACAGAACCTGGGAGTTGCTTTTTCGGTGATGCTAATTGCACCTTCCTGGGGAGGTATGATCAATGGTCTGCTTACCCTTCGTGGAGCCTGGGATAAAGTAAGAACAAGCCCCGTATTGAAATTTATGGTGGTAGCGATCACCGGGTATGGGATGGCTACATTTGAAGGACCAATGCTGTCACTTAAAAATGTGAATGCCATTGCCCACTTTACAGACTGGATCATTGCGCACGTGCATGTGGGTGCCCTGGCCTGGAACGGTTTTCTGGCCTTTGGTATGATCTATTGGTTGGTTCCGAAATTATTTAAAACCACACTGTGGAGTAAAGGCTGGGCCAACGCCCATTTCTGGATAGGTACCCTTGGTATCATTATGTATGCATTGCCAATGTATGTGGCAGGTTTCGTGCAAGCTTTTATGTGGAAACAATTTAATCCCGATGGGACATTGGTTTACGGAAACTTCCTTGAAACCGTGAGTGAGATCATCCCAATGTACTGGATGAGAGCCATAGGGGGAAGCTTGTATATTTTAGGGGCAACCATGATGTTGGTAAACGTTATTAAAACCGTTAGACAAGGAACAGCAGTTACCGATGAATTAGCAGAGGCAGCTCCGCTAAAACGTGTGACCAAACGAAAAACTGCCAAGGAAGGATATCACACCTGGTTGGAAAGACGACCTGTAAAGCTTACTATTTATGCTACTATTGCTATACTTATTGGAGGGGTAGTACAAATTATTCCTTCTTTAATGGTAGATGACTATGTTCCAAAGATCACCAGTGTTAAACCTTACACACCACTGGAACTGGAAGGTAGGGATATTTATATAAGGGAAAGTTGTAATGCCTGTCATTCGCAAATGATACGTCCATTCCGCAGTGAAGTGGAGCGATACGGGGAATACTCAAAATCCGGTGAATATGTATATGATCACCCCTTCCTGTGGGGAAGTAAGCGAACAGGTCCGGATCTGTTCCGGGTAGGAGGTAAGTATTCAGATAACTGGCATTTTAACCACTTTTACGACCCACAGTCTACCTCTTCAGGTTCTATAATGCCATCGTATAAATGGCTTATTCGCAGCGAACTTGATAAATCTCTCACAGAGAAAAAAATGGAAGCTATGGTGAGCCTTGGTGTACCCTATACCGAAGAAGAGATAGCGAGGGCGCAGGAATGGATGCTGGAACAGGGAACACAAATAGAGCAAAACTTGTTTAGCGATCCCGATTTCCAGAAAACTTATGAAGCCGATAAACAGGCTGCTGCCGAAAGCGGGCAGGAGTTCATTGAAATGCGTAATAGGGAAGTGGTGGCGATAATCGCTTATCTCCAACGCTTAGGTACCGACATAAAAGTAAAGACGAACGAAGAAGTATCTTCAAATAACTAAGAGCGTTATGTTGAAATTTATAAAAGGAAATCTCGAAAATATAGACGGCGTAGCGATCTATCCAATTATCTCGCTACTTATATTCTTTATCTTCTTTGTACTGCTTTTCTGGTGGGTGATGACTGCCAAAAAACAATACATCAAGGAAGTAAGCAATATTCCATTAGAAGAAGACAACACTAACAACAACTTACAATTATGAAATCATTCGCATCATATGTACGGGTCATCGGGTTTATGGTGATCGCCTTTTTGCTACTCGAGTTTACGATCGACTCCGGAGACCAGATGGCTATAGAGAAATATCCGATTATTTGGGGTGTTTTGGCCATGTTGGTTCTATTTGCTGTAGCTGTTGAAGTAATTTCCGAATCGCTTCGATCCATCTTATATCGTGGTCTTAGCCCTGAAGCCCGGGAAAAATTTAATGAAAATGAGAAGGTTAGGAAGGCTAATCAGTTTGCAGGAATAAAAAGGATCTATACGAAACTGAAGGGGTCGAAACCCATGGAGGAAGAAGGTGAGATCGTCTTGGACCACAATTATGATGGCATCAGGGAATTAGATAATAAGCTTCCGCCTTGGTGGCTGTACGGATTTTATATCACCATTATATTTGCAGTGGTATACCTCTCGCGCTACCATATTTTTAACGGGACACCACAAGTCGCCGAATTTGAACAGGAAATGGAAGACGCTCGCCTGGCCATCGAAGAGTACAAAAAAACAGCCAAGGATCTTGTAGATGTAAATACAGTTGTCCTGCTTACAGACCCGGCCGATCTAAATGCGGGCCAGACTATCTTCAATACAAATTGTGTGGCTTGTCATAAGGCTGATGGAGGTGGTGGAATAGGTCCTAACCTAACCGATGAATACTGGATCCTGGGAGGTGGAATAAAGAACGTATTCAATACGATCTCCGAAGGAGGTCGTGATGGGAAAGGAATGGTGTCGTGGAAAACCGAATTGAAACCTATTGAAATGGCGCAGGTAGCCAGTTATCTTTTATCCTTCCAGGGTACTACCCCGGCCGAACCGAAAGCGCCTGAAGGAGAGTTGTGGGTAGATCCGGATGCCGATACACCGGTTGAGGAAAATGCTACGGAAGTGGTTGTAGATTCTACAGCTGCCGGAATTGGCATGATAGAAAACTAACAAATTACGCTAACATTAAAACCCTGATCTGTAACGGAAAGATAATCTTAACAAAATTTAGCTTTGGAAACACCGGAAGATGAAAGGTTTAGGGATAGTATTGCAACTATAAATAAAGAAGGGAAACGCGCCTGGATCTACCCGAAGAAACCTTCGGGATGGTTTTACGAAAAGCGCAAACTGGTAAGCTATATCTTACTTGCTTTTTTATTTGCTGCACCATTTATAAAGATAGGAGGTAACCAGTTCATCCTGATTAACGTACTGGAGCGCAGGTTTAATATTTTTGGATTTCCGTTCTGGCCTCAGGATTTCCATCTGTTTGTGATCATGATGATCATTGGGGTGGTTTTCATTGTTTTCTTTACGGTGGCCTTCGGAAGGATATTCTGTGGCTGGATGTGTCCTCAAACCATCTTTATGGAAATGGTATTCCGGCGGATCGAATATTGGATCGAAGGAGATAGAGGGAAGCAGATCCGGCTTGATAAACAGAAATGGAATGCCGAAAAGATCAGGAAACGTCTGATCAAGTGGTTCTTGTTCTTTGTCATCTCGTTTTTAATTGCAAATATATTCCTGGCTTATCTAATAGGTTCAGATAAACTAATCGAATATATAACCGAAGGTCCGCTGGAGAACCTTAATACCTTGATCTCTTTGCTCATATTTACCGGGGTATTCTACTTCATATTTGCATGGTTTAGGGAACAGGTATGTATAATTGCCTGTCCTTACGGCAGATTACAGGGGGTATTACTGGATAACAAATCGATCGTTGTTGCTTACGATCACAAACGCGGAGAAAAGGAAAAAGGGCGTGCAAAATTTAAGAAGAATGAAGACCGGGTTGCTTCCGGTAAAGGCGATTGTATAGACTGTTTTCAGTGTGTGCATGTATGTCCTACAGGGATAGATATTAGGAACGGAACTCAGTTGGAATGCGTTAACTGCACTGCTTGTATCGATGCCTGCGACCATATGATGGAACAGGTAAATCTGCCCAAAGGGTTAATTAGGTATGCGAGTGAAGACAATATTGAGAAAAAGGCCAAATTTAAATTTTCGGCCAGGCTTAAAGGATATTCAGCTGTCCTGATCATACTTATTGGAGTTTTTATTGGGATGTTGTTCCTTCGGAATGATGTAGAAGCAAGGGTGCTTCGCCTTCCTGGCCAATTATACGAAAGACTGGATAATAATATCATCAGTAATGTCTATACGTTTAAACTGGTTAACAAGACAACGGAGGATATACAGGATATTCGCTTCGAATTAATGTCGCATGAAGGTAGTATTCGTCTTGTGAAAAATCACACTTTCACCTTGGAACCACAGGGACTTGCGGAAGGTACTTTGTTTATCGAAATACGTGCCAGCGACATTACCGGAGATAAGGATAATATAAAAATTGGGGTTTACAGTGGTGATAAACTCATTGAAACCACAAAAACAGCCTTCCTTGGGCCAAGGACATATAATTAATTATAAAGTTATGAAGATCAACTGGGGTACTGGAATTGTAATAGGAATGGTCCTGTTTATTGGATTCATCATGTTTATGGTAATAACCATGATGACCAATAACGAATACGATCACGACCTCGTTACCGAGGCCTATTACGAAAAGGATCTAAAATACCAGCAGGAGATCGACGCCGAGGAAAATACCAGTAACTTTTCAGAAAGAATAGTTGGTGAAAAAACTACCGAAGGATGGCTACTCAGCTTTCCAAAGGAGATCGATCCGGAAAAGATCGAAGGAAAAGTGTTCCTATACAGACCGTCTAATAAGCGATTGGATTTCTACATACCCATAGTTATATCCAATGCTCAATTACTCATACCTGATGAACGTTTATTGGGCGGTCGCTGGAACATTACCGTGGACTGGCAATACGAGGGACAGCATTATATGTATAAAGAATCAATAGTATATTAAGCGTGCTTTGGTCTGGTTTCATATTAGGACTATTAGGTAGTTTTCACTGCGTGGGAATGTGTGGCCCCATTGCTTTTGTATTGCCGCTGGACAGGAAGAGTAAATCCAGGAGGTTTTGGCAGATCTTACTCTACCATACCGGCCGTATCTTTACATATAGCCTGATCGGGCTCCTTTTTGGCTTTTTGGGACGAGGGCTGTATCTCTTTGGGCTGCAACAAAAGATTTCCATTCTTACCGGAGTACTAATGATAGGAGCTGTGATTCTGGCCGCACTCTCTGTAAAGACCAGCAGCCTTACCAACCCATTGTATAGTAGTATTTCCAAATTAAAGAATAAGTTAGGAGTAGCCCTTAAAAAGAAATCTCCGGACACATTTCTTACCATCGGATTTCTTAACGGTTTCCTGCCTTGCGGCTTGGTTTATATGGCAGTTTTTGGTGCAGTAGCAGCAGGCGACCTTTTTAACGGCAGCCTTTATATGATCCTTTTTGGTTTAGGTACCGTTCCACTAATGACCACCGCTGTGTATTTTGGTAATTTCCTTACCCTTCGGTTGCGACAGAGGATCCGTAAAATAATTCCGGTCTTTGTATTAGTGATAGGCTTATTGTTTATCCTACGTGGAATGGGTCTTGGAATTCCCTATGTATCTCCCAAACCGGTTACAAAGCAGATCAATACTGAAATGGAATGCCATTCGGTTGTAGGGTCTTCAGACTTTAATAAATATAATTCGTAAAATTATGAGTATACTTAATATACCATTAGTAGATTGGGGAAATGGCGTCATTATGATAGGTGTTTTCGCATTAGTAGTGATAATTCTTGTTGTGGTGATCATCTCTTTGATGAGCCAAGGAAAGAACAAGGACGAATAATGCATAAAACGGGAGCAAACCAATCAATTGCATCCCGTTTTACGCTTCTAACTAATAAACCAAATTAAACCGTCATTGAGAATAGTCGTGTTTCGGGTTTATTACGTTGTAAACGCAGATCGAACCCCATACATACATTCCTTACAAACGGTTTACCTTTATCCGTGACCACTAGTTGATCACCGTATATTTCGATCAATCCATCTTGTTCCATTTCCTTCAGCCGTATGATTGTCTCGCCTAATTGGGCGAATTTCATAGACTCTTCTTTCCAGGAAGTTTTAAAATGACACATGATATTTAAAATATGCGATCGAATAATAAGATCTTCATCGGTTAACAGATGACCCCGATAAACCGGTAGTATATTACTTTCGAGCAGGCTCTGATATTCTTCAACGCCTTTTACGTTCTGAGCGAAGCTATACCAACTGTCGCTTATTGCCGAAACACCAAGGCCGATCATTACCTGGGTTTTGGACGCGGTATAACCCATAAAATTTCTGTGGATACGGTGAGCTTGCATCGCACTGGTTAACGCTTCATCGGGTAGGGCAAAATGATCCATCCCTATTTCAACATATCCCGCATCCAGAAGTAAGGCCTTGCCTGTTTCGTATTGCACTCTTTTTTCTGAAGGAGTAGGTAGGTCTGTTTCCTGATAACCTCTTTGACCATTGCCCTTCATCCACGGTACGTGTGCGTAACTGTAAAAGGCGATCCTGTCTGGCATTAGTTGCCTGGTTCTTTCAATTGTATGAATAACATGTTCCTTCGTCTGAAATGGTAGTCCGAAAATAATATCATGCCCCACCGAAGTAAACCCGTGTTTACGTGAAGTTTCGGTAACAAATTTCACATTCTCGAAGGGCTGAATACGATGGATAGCTTTCTGTACGGTTTCGTTATAATCCTGAACTCCATAGCTTACACGAGTGAATCCCAATGAAGCTAATGTTTTTAAATGCGCTTCGGTAGTATTGTTTGGATGGCCTTCGAAACTTAGCTCTGCCTCCAATGGTTTTTTTGTTCTTCTGAAAATACCTTCCAGCAAAAGCTGGAGATGCTCTGCAGAGAAGAAAGTAGGTGTCCCACCACCAATATGCAACTCTTTTACGATGGGTTTTTCTCCCAGCAGATCCAGATAAAGCTGCCATTCCTTAATAAGGGACCGGATATAAGGGATCTCCACATCATGATTTCGTGTTATTCTTTTTGTGCATCCACAAAACGTGCACATACTTTCACAAAATGGCAGGTGAATATAAAGGCTTATGCCCTCTTCCTTACTTTCAAGATAACTCTTACGCAAGGTGTTTTTCCATTCTTTCAGTGAGAATGTATCATTATTCCAGTATGGTACCGTAGGATAACTTGTGTACCGTGGGCCGGGGACATTGTATTTAGTAACTAGTTCAGAGTGCATGGTATGGCAGTTCATTAGATACCAGTAAGCACAAAACTAAAAGGTCATGCGGTGAAAATATATGATAAATGTCAGCTTATAATTCTCTATCGAAATTTTTAACTGCTAAAAAAATGTGTATTTTCATTGTTTTTAAACTTTTTAATGAATGGATAAGATATTAGGTATTGGCTCGCGAATAGATCATCCCGAATTTGGTAAAGGGGTAGTAACCAACGTAACAGCTAAAATGTATTGGGTAACGTTTATCGATCGAGGCCTGGAAACCATCGATGTGACAGACACCTTCGAAGTGATAGAGGCTACGGAAGACGAAGTAGACACTGTTAGTTTTTATGAGGTTGAAAAGAGCCTGAGGGACATACTAAAAAAATGGAGTGATGTTAGCGAGATCGTTCCTATTGCCGATAAGTATCGCGGAGGTACCATGATTCTTAAACCAAAGGATATTTCCCTTTCCGATAAGGAAATCCCTATCGAGACCTTTTTTCATAAGATCGTAATGCTACGAGATCGTCTAAGGGTAATGGAACAGAAAATAAATTCCAGTAAAAATCTTGACGATCAGGAGAAAGTAGATCTTCAGCAATATATAACTCGCTGCTATGGTAGTTTAACCACCTTCAATGTGTTGTTTAAAAACAGTTCTCAAAATTTTAAGGGAGAAAGCTCAAAAAAGTAATAAAAGGAAGATTTAAAACGTTTTTATTCAGGTAATTACCTTAAATAGGTGATTATTCGGTATATTTCTTATCCCAATTCTTTATGATGCTACTTTTACAGGCCGATGAAAATGCAACTTGGTTGGCTCCATACGCCTATGGAGTGGTGATCATTATTATATTAATTGCCATTTTCAGGGCTTTTGAGAATTGGTATGCGAACCGATTTAACCGGCCATTGTTTAGACATTATCTTGTTTATAAAAAACTAAAGCCTGAGCAAATTAAGGTTCTGGAACAAGAATTCCTGTTTTACAAGAAGCTTTCCACAAAATACAAACGACAATTCCGGCACCGTGTGGCTTCCTTTATTTCAGAGAAGAAGTTCATTGGAAGGGAAGGGCTCATAATAACAGATAGGATGAAAGTTCTCATCGCAGCTGTGGGTTGTATGCTTAGTTTTGGCCGAAAGAATTACGAATACGGACTTATTGATTATATACTGGTATATCCGGGAGAATTCTACAGCACAATGAACGATTCGCACCACAAAGGTGAGTTTAACCCCAGGGAGAAAGCCCTGGTGCTTAGTTGGAAGGATTTTGAAGAAGGCTATAAAATTAATAACGACAACTTCAACCTGGGGATCCATGAGTTTATGCATGCTATGCAACTGGAAGCCAAGCAGCGTTCCGATATAGATTCGTCCAGATTCTCCAGGCAATTTCAGAATATATTAAAGAGACTTACCAACGAAGATGTAAAGCAAAAGCTAGACGAAACGAGGTATTTTCGCGAATATGCTTTCACCAACCAATACGAGTTCATGGCGGTTCTGGCAGAATATTTTATCGAGTCCCCGGAAGAATTTAAAAAGCACTTTCCCACACTGTATAAATACACCCAGAATCTACTTAATTTCAGGTATGCAGGCTATTAACTTTCTGAAGAATATCACGGGCTATGATCTTTGCATGTATCCTGCTATTCTCAATAAACCACTTATGTGTTTCCATTCCCCCGCAAATCACCCCGGCAAGGTATAGTCCGGGAACATTAGATTCCATAGTATCGGGATCGTAGGTGGGAAAATAATTCCCGTCGTCTGAAAGTAGAACCCCCAGGGATTGAAGAAAGCCAAAATTAGGCTTGTAACCGGTAAGCGCAACTACAAAATCGTTTTCTAGAGTCTGCAGCCCGTCAGGAGTTTCTATTATTACTTCTTTTTCCTTAATTTCTTTGATCTCTGTATTGAAGAATGCTTTTATGCTACCTTCTTCGATCCGGTTCTCGATATCCGGTTTAACCCAGTATTTTACCCGCTCACCTATTTTTGGGCCTCTCACGATCATGGTCACATCCCCTCCTTTACGCCAAATTTCAAGAGCAGCATCCACCGCCGAATTACTTGCCCCCACAACTATAGTCTTTTGCATTACATAGGGATGAGCCTCTTTAAAATAATGAGATACCTTAGGCAGGTCTTCGCCGGAAACGTCCAGTAATTTCGGAATATCGTAAAAACCTGTACTCACAATTATCTTTCGAGCCGTGTAGGTTTTTTTGTCTGAAAGAACCGTAAAATCGTCGCCACTCTTCTCAAACGAAATTATCTTCTCGTACAGTTTAATATGGAGATCATTAGAAGTAGCGACCCGTCGGTAATATTCCAGCGCTTCGTCCCGGTTGGGCTTGGACTTTGTACTAATAAATGGTATATCATCTATCTCCAGCTTTTCGGAAGTTGAAAAAAAGGTCATGTTCAACGGATAGTTGTACAACGAATTGGTTAGTGCTCCCTTTTCAATCACCACATAAGACAGATTGTTGTTCTTACATTCCAACGCACAGGCTATACCTATCGGGCCGGCGCCAATTATCAATACATCTATTGCTGTTTTCAATTCAAATCGTTTCTTGCAAAGATACAAAAAGCCCAACTCTAATATTTACATCGAGCCGGGCCTAAACCTACTTATCCAACAGCGGTTTACTTAGCCTTCACTACTATTTTTTGTGTTAATATTTGTCCGTTTTTTGATGCTGAAATAAAATAAATTCCCTCCGATAGGTGAGAGGCATTCCATTCACCGTTTTGGCTGCTAAGGGTTTCTACTAGTTTTCCGTGCTCGGTATGTACATAGAATGTATCGAATTGAGTCTGCGCTTTCTGTGAGAATTGAAATAAAGTTCCAATCGTGGGAGTCACCATCACTAGCTCAAGGGCGTTCTCCCCCACGGATAAAGGGATATCATCGCGTATTACTATTGCATTGGGAGTCTCTAATATACCGGGATCGACAAAATTCTCAATAAAATTATACGAGCTGTCGTATCTGCGTACAGATCCATCCGATCCAACTCCTATTAAAATATCTCCATTGGGGAAGAAGGCAAAACCTTCACACCCATTAACACCGGTGATAAGATCTTCTACAAAAGTTCCTGCAGAATTAAATCTTTTTACAATACCACTATTATAGTTAAAGACTATGAGATCGCCCCCGGGCTCGAAGAATATATTTGTTGGCCCCGAAAGTCCTGTATCAATAAATGGCCCTAAGCTCATACCCGTTGTACCATCATATTTCTGTACCACATTACCTCCATAGGACGAAACATAAAGGTCGCCATTGCTATCCCAGTCTATTCCAATACTCTGGGCCAACCCTGTATCTGTAAAGTTTCCTAAGGGAGTGCCGTCGAGTTCGAAACGAAGTACGTGATTTACTGTATTGCTCCATTGGAGGACATATAGTTTTCCATCAGGTCCCACCTTCATTCGAGTGGGACCGCCCAGGCCTTCGGCAAAATTCTCCACATAGTTTCCGGTATCCCATTGGTGTTTGGTGATCCGTCCCAGGGGGCCGAGATTAGATATCAATACCTGTTGTTCGCTATCCAGGAATATGATGTCCTGGGGCCATACTATTCCATCAGGGTCGGTCATAAGGGCTCCTTCGAAATTTCCATTCTCATCAAATTTTGCAATTTGCCAGGGGCCGGTATTAAAGTTTCCGGCGTCACTCACATAAACTGCCAGGTTTTGTGCACTTAAACCGGATACGGCCAGGATCAATAGTAGGGTGATTAAAAGTCTTAGTCTTTTCATAGTTTTGGTTTTAAAGATTCTGTTACCGAATTTCCCCAAATCCTACGGGAATACGGTGTGTTTTTATAATTCCTTACTCTTGATTTAAAAATTAAGACTCGCGGCTCCTGCTCTTAAATTGGGATGGGGTGCAACCGTATTTTCTTCTGAAAGCACTGTAAAAGGTCGCCTTATTATTAAATCCTACTTCGAAATATATATTCTGAATGGATAGGTCACTGGCTTCACGCAGCAATTCTTCGGCTTCGGCCAGACGGTAATCATTGATAAACTGATTGAAGTTCTTACCCGATTTATCGTTGATCACCTTAGACAACAGGTGGGTTGAAAACCCGAGACGATCTGCCAGGTGGACTAACCTAAGTTCATTCTCTATATAGGGTTTCTTGATTTCCATATAGCTGGTTACATTCTTATAAAGCTCGTTAAGCAGAGATTGCTCAAAACTTTCTTTTTTATTCTGAAGCGGAATGAACAGCTGTTTGTAAAACTCCCCGTCGAAAACCTTGGGTTGTTTAAATATAAAGAAACCTATAGTGTAAATAGAAGCAGTCATCATTAAGGAGATACAATAGTCCCATTCACTATTGAAGAAAGGAAATCTTACGAGCACAAAATACGCAGCATACGAAAAGATGAACAAACTATAGAGAGTAACCAGGATCACAGCCCAGCGATGACGTAGTCGCAGATACTGGGTGGTGCGGCTGGGTGCCGACCGGATGAGGCGGAGGATCAAAAAAGTATAGAGAGACATATGCCCTACTACTATCCATGGGTTTCTTGCCAGACTAAGCAAAGGAACTTCAATTTCGGTCCATCCCAGGTACTTCATCCAGATCACCATATTTGGAATTAGCATTAGGCCTGCCGGAAAAAAGTGGAGCACCATATTAAATTTGTGGTTGTTCTTATAGAGATTCACAAAATAGAGTAGCAACAACGGGCCCGTGACATAATAACACAATTGCGGGATATACCTGAGGTAGGGGAAGACATATTGATAGTTTGTCCAGTAAAGCACATACTGAAACAATATGATGGAAAAGGCCAGTACAAGAAATGCAATGGGGTAGTTTTTTTTATTTTTCCCGGAGATGAGCAGTACAAAGAGAAATAGCCCCATCGCAACTGCAATGAGAAACATCGATGTCCAGGTATCGAAGGAGGGAGTTTGCTGCATAACCAAATATAGGTGTGAAAGTAAGGGCTATGCAACAAAAAGGAGTCTTGAATTATAAATTCAGACTACAAACTTAAGCGATTCAGGAAGTGAGGGACTTTAATCCTGCGATGGTGGCAACGGGATCGTCGGAACGAAAAACATAGCTGCCGGCTACCAGCACATCGGCTCCAGCTTCCACCAGTTGGGCTGCATTTTTATCAGTGACACCACCGTCTATTTCTATTTTCGTATTTGCGCTTTGCTCATTGATCATCTTCTTTAGGTTACGAACTTTGTTATAGGTATTTTCAATAAAACTTTGCCCGCCAAAACCAGGATTTACACTCATCACACAAACGAGATCGATATCTTTAATGGTGTCCTCGAGCAAACTCACATTGGTATGAGGATTAATAGCCACTCCGGCCTGCATGCCTTCAGCTTTAATAGCTTGCAGGGTGCGATGCAAATGGGTGCATGCCTCGTAGTGAACAGTGAGTACATTCACTCCCAGCCCAGCAAAAGTCTTAATATAA
>QQUG01000187.1 GCA_008501705.1 Flavobacterium sp. | reverse complement strand
AACAGAGATCAACTTACCATACATTACCGCAACAGGCAGCGGACCTAAGCACCTTGTGAAAACATTAAGCCGTGCGAAGTTCGAGCAACTGATCGACGACCTGGTAAAAAGAACCATTGCTCCTTGTGAGACCGCGCTTAAAGCTGCCGGACTATCGAAGAGCGATATAGACGAAATAATCTTAGTAGGAGGTTCTACTCGTATTCCTGCAGTTCAGGAAGCCGTAGAGAAATTCTTCGGAAAAGCACCGAGTAAAGGTGTAAACCCCGATGAGGTGGTAGCTGTTGGAGCTGCGATCCAGGGTGGAGTACTTACCGGAGATGTGAAGGACGTATTGTTACTGGATGTGACTCCGCTTTCACTGGGTATTGAAACCATGGGAAGTGTGATGACCAAGCTGATCGATGCGAATACGACCATCCCTACCAAGAAATCGCAGATCTTTAGTACAGCGGCCGACAATCAGCCAAGTGTGGAGATCCACGTACTACAGGGTGAGCGCCCAATGGCTAACGATAACAAGACCATTGGTAGATTCCACCTGGATGGGATTCCGCCAGCACCAAGAGGGGTACCTCAAATTGAAGTGACCTTCGATATAGATGCGAACGGTATCATTAAAGTAAGTGCGACCGATAAGGCCTCTGGTAAGTCTCAGGATATTCGTATCGAGGCCAGCTCCGGACTTACAGAGGAAGAAATTCAGAAAATGAAATCTGAGGCTGAAGCCAATGCGGAAGCTGATAAAGCTGCCAAGGAGAAAGCCGATAAGATCAATGAGGCCGACGCCATGATCTTCCAAACAGAGAAGCAACTGAAAGAGTTCGGTGATAAGCTGAGCGACGATAAGAAGAAGCCTATTGAGGATGCACTGGAAGAGCTGAAGAAAGCTTACGAAACTAAAGAGGTAGAAACGATCGAACCTGCATTGGAGAAGATCAATGAAGCCTGGAAAACTGCTTCGGAAGAGCTTTATAAGGCACAGGCCGAAACACAGCAAGACGCTCCAACCGGAGATGCAGGAGATACCTCACAACAGAACGGTAGCGAAAATGCTGATGTAGAAGACGTAGACTTTGAAGAAGTGAAGTAACGTGTCACTTCGAGTGATCCGCCAACGGCGGATTGTATCGAGAAGTGATTAAGTTAAAAGTCGAAAGACCGAAGACGGAAATTAAACCCCACTATCGAGTGGGGTTTTTTTATGGTTAAAACTATGGTCGCTTTCTGTTACTTTTTTATCCGTACCCGTAAGAGCTTACTAAGCGTATCTATCTCGGTTTCGGAATCGATATATTTTTTAGAGAGTCCCAGCATCTTATCCTCAAATTCGGGAACGCGCCTGTAGAGTAAGTTGCTGTTCTCGATCACATTCTGAAAATAATTCCAGGATTCGGAATCTACCGTATGGCCGGTGATGCCTCCCATGAGCGACTGGTTTACTTGTATACCGAATTCTATGTTGTTATTATTTGGCTGAATATCGTGTAACTCCATGGAACTAAGCAAGGCTTTATTTTCGTTGGCGTAGTATTTTGCATGTAGCCTTGGCTCATGTCGAATTTCAATATTTGGAAATCCGGAGACAAACTTAAAATCTTCTTTGTTGAAACTCTGTGAAATGTCTTCTTTCCCATTTCCGAAGACCAGGGTAATCTTAACGCGCTCTTCCTCCTCCTTCAAGGAGAGTATTTCCTTTACCCAGGCTTGCAATTTGATCGATGGGGAGATTAGAATGATCTCCTCTTTAGCATCTTCCAGAATTTCCTGGAGACAGGCCGTCATTAAACTATTCTTGATGAAGTTTGCCATGGGTTAGTGTAAGGGTTAATTACGGTTTCATAAGCGATTATTATTCCCTGAATAACAACACGAAGATAATGACGAAAAGCAATATTTTACACAAAGAAGATATAATAATATTATTTCATTTCCAGCTGTTAAAATTAAGTAGACTTATTTATTTTCAATTGCTTAGCTTTATAAGCTAAACTAAATCAACTAAAAATGAAAAAAACAATTCTTATCACCGTTTTCTTTCTGTTTATTTCCCTGGGAAGTTATGCACAGGAGGGTTTTATTGGAGAAGTTCGGCTTTTTGCCGGTAATTTTGCACCACGCGGATGGGCCTTCTGCGATGGGCAGCTTTTGTCGATCTCAAGCAATACGGCATTATTTTCCATACTGGGAACCATCTATGGAGGTGACGGCCGAACCACCTTTGGATTACCCGACCTAAGAGGCAGAACCGCCGTAGGACCAAGACGCGGGCCCGGGTTGGACGAGATCCGATTAGGACAAAAATTCGGAGGCCAGTCGGTTTCCGGAAATAGCGGAGAATCTTCTCACACCTCGGTATCCCGATCCAGAACCACTCCTGGACTCGGACTGAATTATATAATTTGCGTACAGGGGATTTTTCCGTCCAGGAGCTAGATGTTAGAAGTTAGTAGTTAATAGTTAGTAGTTAGAGGTTAGTAGTGAGTTGATGGAAATAACAAAAGACAATCCCTAAAACTCAAATAAATTCCAACGATCAATAAGTCAAAGTTGGATATTGGCAATTGAATATTATTTGATTTTTAATTTTTTGGGATTTGTGTTTTCCAATAACTTCTAACTTCTCACCATTAACTATCCCTTCAGCCACGCCTTTCGCAACGAAATTTGCGCTTCAGTCGCATCTTCCATTTTCTGAAGTTGCGTTCCTTCTGTATACGATTGGGTGGTGGTGGTTTCGATAAGCACTTCTTCGCCATTGCGGTCCAGTTTTACGCTAACCTCCGTACCGGGAGTCCAGAGAAATACATTTTGAAGTACTTCGTTGGCATTCTGCAAAGTGAGTTCGGTGCCGTTCACTTCCTTGATCACATCGCCGGGCAGGGCTCCGTTTTCGGCCCAAAAGCTGTTTAGTGCTACCTGGTCGTTAAAGAAGATCCCGCGCAATGGGTCGCCATCCACAATAAGCGCACCGGCATTTTGTATATAATCTGTTTTTACTTGTCCGCTAACGATCTCCAGACCCACTTTTTCGAAGAACTGGTTGTAATTGATTGGAGTGGAGCCTATCACATGAGTTTCGAAGAATTCGCCAATGGACGGGTAGGTCATTTGAGTGATCTCGTCGAACAGCTTATCGTCTTCGAAGGGCCTGTTCTTCCCATATTTGTTGGAAAGTTCCTTCATTAACGATAGGATACCTCGGTTCCCTTCACTTTCTTCCCGCATGAGGATATCGATACACATCCCTATAAGGGCTCCTTTCTGATACACATTGTAGTATTGCTGGGCATAAGGCTCTACCAGCACATTCTCGCTCATTTCGGTAAAGCTCAGGCTGTCGTTCATTTGGCGGGAAACCTGGATCTTGCTCATCATATTGCTGTAGAATTCCTCTTCCGGGATCAGAGCCTGGTCCACCTGGAAAAGGTGGGCGAAATATTCGGTTACGCCTTCGTACATCCAAAGGTGCTTAGAGAAGGTAGGATCGTTATAGTTGAAGTAATGCACATCTTCCGAATGGATAGACAGCGGACTCACAATATGAAAGAATTCGTGCGAAACAAGTTCCACCATACTTTTTGCCAGGGCAGGGGGTGGCATTTGCTCCGGCATGACCGCCACGGTAGAGGTGTGGTGCTCCAGGGCGCCAAAACCTTTGGGCGACTCCGGGGTACCGGCACTCAGGTAGAGGTAGATATCATAACGTGGGGTGCTGTTAAGATCCCCCAGGTATGCCTTCTGCGCCTGCATCATGGTGTAGATGGTCTCCCGAAGACTGGCGGCGGAGTGCATTTTGTTCGGAGAATAGACGCTAAGAACCACTTTTATCCCGCTGAGGTCGAATTCCTCCACGCTGAGGTCACCATAGAACATGGGGTTGTCTGTAATATCGAAATAACGCGGCGCATAATAGCTGGTGGTTATGGTACCGGCCTCGACATTCTCTTTTTCGGCGGTTTGCTGAAGTGCAGAAGTACGCACAAAATGAGCAGGGGCAGTTACATCCAGCGAATAGGACGCGTTTTTAAGCGAATCGAAGTAACCGATAAAGCCGTGCAAGTTGAGCACGTAGTTATCCGGCTCTATATTGGTACCGGCAGGGGAGAAGGGCACTTCACCGCCTATGCCACCATTAACTTCCACATCGAAGGTGTCGTTTACGTAGTAGGTGATATAATCCAGCTCGGCTGCATTGCTGATCACCCAGGAATTGGTATCGGTCTTGTTTACCGTAAGCTCGTTGCCTTTGTAGTCCACGGCCTTAAAATCGTCCACATACTTACCAAAATCACTCACGGCATAGGTTCCCTGCACTACTTTAGGCAGGCGGTAGGTAGCGGTTTCGGTAGTAAATCGGTCGGGATTCACGGTAACCGGTACTTTATCGTCCACCACCTCGCTGAGGTTGATATGGGTTTTGATAGAAGAAGTTGATATAGCCGGATCACCGGGTACAATGGCGTAGTTATAACCTGAAACCAGCATAAACGCTGCCAAAAGGGAAAGAAATTTCGTTTTCATAAGAGTTTTATTAAAGTCTAATGGAACATTAGACGTTTTTTGGGAGGGGTTGTTACGGGTGTGGGGGTAGAATTAGTGTTCGATTAAATTTTTTGAATTTGATCAACAGCTTCCTGCTGTTTCTTCGATTTACTTATTTTTTGAGATATTGTAAGACTTAGAATAACAAAAATTGTAAAGCAGTAGAATCCAAATAAAAGATTAGAATTATTCGTGGTTAATAATTCTAAATTCTTGGCAATTCCCTCCAAAGATTTCAGTTGTTCGGAAATAATACCATCAAATCCGATATACGCCATGAATATTGCAACAACCATCACATCTGCCATTGACCATTTTCCCGATTTTAAAACCATAAACCTAACAATTTTGTTCACATGATTGCTAAAAAGGTAGATGACAGAGCAAATCAATTTACTGACTGGAAATAATACACTAAAAGCAAATACAAGCAGTCCTACAGCCATCAAGTCAATTCTACCCTGAGTTAGCATTAGCTCGACAACTTCCAAAATACTTTTACTTTTGTAATATAGCACCTGGTCTGTGAAGCTAACTTCTTCACCTAGAAGTGAAAATGTAATTTCACTTATTCGAGCATCGATTTCGATCATTGGAAGAAACACCCCCATCAGCAGAAAGACTAAACTAATAGCCAATGCCATAATAATTTCTAAAGAACGTAAGCTACCACTAATTGCAATAATTAATATAGTTAGAATAGATATACCAATTAGAATCCATTTTTTAACTCGCATTTGAATGTTTAGAATATTTACCTGAGTCTGAAGTTCACTTTTCGTACTATAAATATTTGAAGTTCCATATTTATTGAAAATTGCATTCACACGAGTGTAGTCAGTTTTCGAAAAAGTTTTGTCTGCATATTGATCGATTTTATCATTTATGTAAGACCGAATGGCTTCTCTGTTATTTGGATCATTCAGGAAGTTTATAATTTGATCCGTAAAGACTGGAATATCTTTTTTAATTTGATCAAACGTACCTGTTACTGAAGCCACCCCGCTCTCAAGCCACCCCATTAAACTATTTGATCTTTCCTGATAATAACGCTCCTCGAGATCATTAATCACAACTGATAAGAAATTTTGGATCTTTGACCTCATTTCATAGCGGTTAGCTTCAGTGAGATTAAATTCTTCAACTTTTTTTGTGATCACATCAGCTAGGATGGTTTTCCATTCATCAACATTGAAAAGGCCATATTTAATCTTTGATAGCTCAATGAGATCGTTTTTTAGATCGATCTTTCGTTGTTCAATCTGGTAGATTTGAATGCTTAAAAAGCATGCTGTTCCAAAGAAAAGGATTAGAAGGATTTGGCGATAGATTTTCATTTCTTATTTGAAGTCATTTTCCAACAACAATGTCTCTGCCAGCAAGCGGGAGCACAGCGTGCGAATCGGATGGCCTTGGAGCCGCCACGCTATATTTTTCCGTTTTAGATTTTGTTCTTTATAAAGTTAGGGATTTTATTTAAGCAGGATTTGCCTGATGCATTATATACGTTGTTGTGCTTTCGTGCTTTTTTCTTTTTCGTTCGTGTATAGGGAAGGACAGACTCTTTGACAAGCTTTGCCATGTGCGGCTGCTGTGAGCAGCTTGACAAAGTGTGTGGCTTTCAGCGTTCGCTTTTGAGTTGTTAATCATTTCTTTCAAATAACTAAGTTCTATTCTTCTTCATCACTTTCTTGCCAATCATCAGAGATTTTCTTCCAATCAACTTCTCGAGTTACTTCTTCTCCATTTGAGTCCTTTCGAGTCCAAACATCCCAAAAATCAGGGTCATCTGACTGAGGCCGATTCTTAAAGGGTAGGTCTCTGACTTTCATTAAAATTGGTAATTCAGAAGCCCATCCCAACAAGATAGCTTTTTGGGAAGGTAATGAAGGCAACTCACGCAAAAGTCCTCTGAAATTGTCAGGGAGTAATCTTCCTACTAATTCTTGATCTCGATCATTACTTATCCTGTGAAGAATATAGGTGTTACACTGTGATAGCACTGTGGGGGACAATTCTGAAGGTCTTTGGGAAGAAAGAACCAATCCAAGACCAAACTTCCTTCCCTCACGTGCAATTTTTTCAAAAGCTTTTGTACATATCGAAGATGTATTTCCTTCTGTATTGTCGTTGTACCGAGTGATGAATGAATGTGCTTCTTCCATCACCAATACAGAGGGTAAAACTTCATTATTTAGCTTTCTGTATCTCTGTAGGGCTTCAAATATCATTCTTGAAATAACAGATGTTGTTACATGGACAATTTCAGCAGGCACTAAAGAAAGGTCAATTATAGTGATAGACCTCTTTACAGCATTTCCAAGGTATCGATCTAACCATTTATCAAGTTCTTTCTCTGTTTCGTCACCAATAATTGAGTCCATTCGTGAGTCCCCTAGAAGTGTTCGGATTCTTGCTATTAAGAATTCTAAATATTGCTCGTTGCCGGTTTCTTGAGCTAATGCTTCTAAATAGCTCAAAAATACTTCCCCTTCAAATGGAATCGGCAAGTCTTCATTTTTAGGATATAACTCTTTCTCTCCTCCTCCAAGATTGGTATAACTTTGTCGCAATTCAACAATTAAATCGTCAATTTCACCGATTGTATATTCCGAATAGTTAACCCAGCCATTTTGTTGCTCCTCTCGATGTTCATCGATTAAACCGTTAATTCTTACAATTAAAGGATTCAATAACTGATCATCCTCTAAATCGAAGGACTCTAAGGAACTCCGCCAAATAATGAGTCTTTCAGTGAAATTCTTGTTGTGAGGAAATCCTTGAAAAGGTTCTCCTCTATTCTCACTCGCAACAGTAGCTTGCAATATTATCCCAACAAATTTTTTAGCCTTTAAATTGGGATCCACATGAAATTCCAATTCCTCATTCCTCATAGCTCTTAATGCACGCTTTAAAAGAGGTAATTGGGCCCCAGATTTAGCTTGCGTAAACGCCCTCCATTCTTCACTGTTCCAAAGCCAAAGAGGAACTTCCAAACTATTTTCGCCCTCGTCACCAACTTTTAGAATCTTTGCCTGATTTCCAAAAACCTTTGCATACTCTCCATTTGGATCAAGAATAATGAATCGAGAATTTGCATTATCACCCTGTTCAGTTGCTTCTAGAGACCATTGAATTATTCCTGCTACTGTACAGGACTTTCCGCTACCGGTATTTCCAAGGATGGCTAAGTGTCTTCCAAATAGTCGATCAGGATCAATTCTAACTTCAGCATTTGCTGTAAGAGGGCTATTACCAATGTGAACGCGTCTGTTTGAACCTGATTCTACAATAGACTTAAGTTGTAAGTCTGTTGGAATGAGAACCGGTGACCCAATGCTCGGAAATGAATGAACTCCTCTTTGAAATTTAAACTCTTCTCGGGCGTCCATTTTAAGTATTCCTAACGGCGCAACCTTCATTTTGCGTATGGGGAAAGGTAAATCTATTAACCCATAATCTTGATATCCTTTGCGTTTCGGGAAAGAAGATCGCTCAATATTCATCCATTCTACTTGGCAAACTATATGACCTCCTTCGTTTGGAATAAGAACGTAGCTATTGATACGCGGAAACTCCCGAGGTACACCAGCGTTGGCAGCAATTCCATCGGGTGCTTCTAAATCAAGTTGAACCTTGATATCATCTGGGGCTATGTATTCAACAACTCCGATTCGCAGGTCTGCATGATTTTCGATTGGTGACCTACTCATGACCTTCTTGTTTTTCTTGTTCTAGACTTTTCTCCTCAATGGATTTGACTGTTACTCCTCTAGCCTTTAGCAGGTCAGCCATTTTATATGTCGTACGATCTATGGCTGGTTTTGGGAGATAATGGTCAACCAGTATTGCTAAGTCTCCAAAATGATTTCCTATTAATAATGAAATCTGAACAGGTCGTTTAGCCTTTGTATAGAAGCGTTTTATTCTATCTCCAACATCATCAAATGCAATTATAACCAGGTGTGTTGACGGTATAGTTAGCATATCGTTCAATACACGATTAATATGATCATCTCCAAAACTATATCCATATGTAACGACAGTTGAATTGGGTCTTATTACTGCACTGGCAAAATCTCTAAATAATTCTACATATGGATATTCCGCAGTCTCCCTATCCTTTGAAGAGTTTGGGTAAATCATTAAGCTTCCTTCTTTGGTATTATAGGTACTTATTTCTTTTGCTCCATAGGGCAAGGCAAATCTTTGAACGATTCCTTCATTTTCAGTCCAATCTAAAGAACCGTGTAGCTTTGTGAAATTTACTACTCCTTCTAAATATCTTGGTTCACCGCGTATTCCAGGTGGATTATAATGTATGTCAATATTGAGCCGAGACGATCTAAAAATAGGAGATATGCTTCCAATAAACCTATCAATCAAGTGTAACCCAGCCAATTCTGCACCAAACTCAAGAATCCGGTCGTAATTGATAGTAAATAAGTTCAGCCGTTCTCTTGTAGCAATTCTGCTAGCAAAGCTCAACATGAAATTCATTAGATATTCCGCTGCTGCTTCATTGGTTGAACTCACAACATTTCCCTCAGCTTCTAGTACATTATTGGCAAAATCAACAATACCGCTTTTAAGTTCTTTTTTTAAAGTCTCAACTTCCTCAATTAAATCGTCAAGTTCATCTTCTATATCTACATCACACAGATAAATTTCAAGTCCTTTTACTAATTCATTAATAGTCCGTATTTGGTCTTCTATATTAGGTTGGTCTCCTCTTCCTGATTTTTCGGCTGCTTCTTTAGATTTGATCTCAATTTCATCTTGAAAGACAGAAAGTTTAATATTTCCCATTCCAGCTCCCGCTGATCCTTTTGCTAAGTAATGTACTGCTGATGATATTCCAGCTCCGGTTAGCAAAGACAAGTGTTCACTTTGGCATAGTGCTGTTAACCATGGTTCAACTTCTTCTCTTAGCTTTAGGGCATCTGGCTCTTCTATAGTTGTGGGAACCTTGTAATCTCTGAGCTTGATAATATGTTTCCCTTGCCAATTTTCAACGATTTCAGTCATAGGTTTTTCAATTTTATATTTCAGGCTTTATCAGCCATTTTCTTTCAAAATATCAACATTATTTAGAGCGCTGAAAAACAGGCTCTTTTGGTTTTTTAGCGTTAGCCTTGCGTTTAGGCAAAACCAAATGTGCTTGTTTGCGTGTTGGCTATTCGCATGAAGCACAACGTGTTATATGCGCCATATTTACAGTAATATTTAATTCGATCTTCGGGCTATAAGTATTTTCAGCTCATTTTATCTTTTTCCTCACCAAAGTAAATTTCAACATTCCTTCAAGGATTTCATTACGGTTTTCCGCAATCCCTTTATCACCCATCCCGCCATACGGCCAGGCAAAAACGTTCGTAGTTTTCGGGACTGCGCCTTGCTTTGGAAGGGTAGGCCATGGCTAGTTTTAAGGCCTCCTCGGTTTCGTTCACCTTGCTACCACGTATCTTCTGGTCCTTAAACCACACATGCATAAGCTCGTGCAGTAGCACCGCCGCCCGCTGGTCGTTCTTTTCGTAATTCTTGAACAGGGCCGGGTAGATCTGCATCCCCCTGGGGTGAATACCCAGCCATTGTTAGAGGCATTACTCGTACTGGTGCTGGGCTTTAATTTCATGGTCACGCCTTTGTCGATACGTTTGTATAACTTTTCAAGCCGGTTACGTACATTCTTGGCCTTGCCGTGACTTTTCACTTCGCCAAACCATCGCTTTAGGAAGCGGTCGTTGTTAAAACCTACCCGCCACTGGCGCTTGACATCGATATCGAAAATATAGTCGGTATGGTCTAAGGCCTTCTTCGCCATGCTTTTTGCGAGTCGGGCAAGATTTAACAGCAGGCGTTCGGTGTCGTTCAGGCTCATATCCAACTCGTCCAACTGACGCGTAAGCTTGTCTTTGTCGTCCTGATTACTCGGAAATGTAACTTTGTTTGCCATGATCAATAGATATAAAAAATCCCCTAACTGTTTCTCAACCGCCGAAGCGGGGAGAAGCAATGAGGGGAGAATACGTGATTAAAGGTAATAATTTTTTTAATGTTCATTTCTTTTGCTTGTCCAAAAGAAACGAACCAAAGAAAAAGACCCCTTTTCTAAGGAATTTTCGCTATCGCGAAACCAGCCCAAAAACTTCGCGGCATTTGCTACTCGCAAATACCTGAATCTCGAAGCTTTTTGGGCTCTATTCTGAAGAAAAGGAAGATCAGCTTAAGACACTATATCTGAACCTGATATGAATAACTATACTGGTGAAAAAGAAAAGTTTTAGGTGCGACTTATCTTCTTTTGGAATGAATCTTCAAAACCCAATCGCCAAATCTCAAATAACTTCCAATTTCCAATAAACAAATAAACGCATAATCAAATCCACAACTAACAACCGACAATTCGTTTATTCGTGGATTTGTGTAGTCGGTAAGTTTCGCCTGCCGCTAATTACCAAAATACAAGCGCCAAATCTCAAATAAATTCCAATGATCAATAAGTCAAAGTTGGATATTGGCAATTGAATATTATTTGTCTTTTGATCTATTGTTATTTATGATTTCCTTAATTACCGACAACCGCCCCTAATCCTTCACAAACTTATACGATGCACTGCGGCCGTCGATCTCGACGTTTAGGATATATAGTCCGTTGCTAAGCGCTGCGATGTTGATCTCTGCATTGAGGGCATCAACAGCCCGGCGTAAAACCTGCTTTCCTGTTATATCCACAATTGAGATATGATCGATCTGTACTCCGGCTTTCAAATTAAGAACTTCATTGGCAGGGTTTGGGTAGTACTGGAAGCTTTCAAAAGCCTCAGAATTGGTACCCAGGGAATCCTCATCGGTCCAGTCTACAAATCCAAACTGATCCAGAGTACCAGGGGTAATGATACCTATAAGGGTTGTCATCCCTGTTGTGGTATCCAGCGAGCGTAATTCGGAGTCTACGGTGGTGTTGTTGAAAGCAGTTAAAAGAACCATATTGACATCAGCATCGTAAGCCATTCCTTGTCCGAAATTTGCATCAAAGCCGGCCGGACCTATTAAATTAACAATGCCGGAGACCGCATTCACACCATACATATTATCATCGTCACCGTCCAGCACAACCAATTGGTCATTTGGAGTTCTAGCCAGACAAAGCGGCAATTTTAGTCCGTTGTTGCTACCAACAAGCGTGGTGGACCAGTTATTTGTGTCTAATTTGTATAAGTGGCTACTGTTGGAGCCATTGGTCCCTATAGCAAATACCTCACCGGTAGATAGCCTTTCCAGTCCGGTAATAGATTCGCCAGGCATAACATTTACATTCATGCCGGTATACTGGTAGTTGTTATTGTTTATGCCCCGTAAATGGATCCTATTCGCATTATCCACGATTACCGTTTTATTCACTTGCCTGATATTGAACCCGGCACCCTCAAATTCGGTTAGTGGAGAAAGACCAAGGGATTCCAGATTAGACAGATCGGCCGGATTAACTTTAATCACTTCTGCGGGTCCAACAGACTCTGTGGAAAACCCCCGTCTTCTCAAAATTGATGGCTCGGATAAGGTGGGTGTGATCGCCTGGTATTTATATGCTGTTAGTACATCTAATTCCTCGGGTGTAAATACATCGGTAATTCTACCCATATGGTTTTCATCCAATCGGGAAAGAAGTTCGTTAATATCGATCTGGTTTTGCGCGGAAAGTGGCAGTAAGACAAAACTGCACAGTAAAACTGTAAGAATTGATTTTCTCATAACTAGAAATTTTAATCAGTTAGTTATCAGAAAGATAGTAAAAAAAAATGGCTACGGGCGATTTGTGCAGCGCTGCACTCAAGTGAATACTCGAAATATTACTGAAAAATCATCTATAAAATGGCTAGCTATTTCACAACGAATTTCAAACTGTAAACACCCGTCCCGTCCTGTATATTCAGGAAATAGATACCTGAGTTTAATTGCTGCGGAATTACGATCCGGTTTGAGGGTTGCTCATATTTTTCTGAAAAGAGCTGCTGCCCTGAAGCGGTATAAGCGGTTACCATTACTTCTCCGTAGTGAAGGTCGGAGTTAAGCTGTAAGCGGATCTGATCGCCCACCGGGTTTTCGATCAATTGATATTTTTTCTGAAATATTTCTTCTGAAAAACCTAAGCCACCATTCCTGATCTCATCAAGAGCGAATTGTGCACTTTCTGAAGTCACCATCACATGCGACTCATTTTCCGAAGGGATATAGGTATTTACAAAAGGGGAGGAATGAATACCTCCAATATCGGGTGCAGCGTACCAGTTGTCCTCGTTTTCTATGGCGAGGCTGCTTATCACGGGTATAAAGGAGTATTCGTCCTGGTTGAGAGCCGCTATAAACGCCACGATCACCGGGTTTGAAGCTCCGCCGCCACCTAATGCCGCCGATATATTGGATGTACCCCCAGGCGAAGCATCCACACCGTCGGTAAACGAAAAGGCTTCTGCTTCCGCATCGAAACTATCTATTGGAAAACCGGATAGGAAACTATCGAAACTGGTAACGTTGTTCGTCATACTGGCTTCCGGGGTGAAATGCAGTACCACATCTGCAGTGGCGCCGGAGCCCAGATCGAGTGTTGTATCCACAACCAGCATTCCTGCTGTCCCTGTGGTGTTACCCTGGGCGCTACCATTCACCATTGCAACGTTACGCACGTTCTGAGGAAAGCCAAGGGCATCCAATTCAGCCTGGAAGGCATCTCTGAAATTAGGAGCTCCTTCCGGCAGTAACTTGTTGGGATCCTGCAAATAGTCGGAACCGGCTTGCAAGTGTGCCAGTAGATGATCGTAAAGCATTTCTTTTGCAGCTGGTGAATTTAACACGTCTTCTACAATGGCAAGCGCATCGGCGTCGCCAACCTGACGCGCCAGGTAATTGATTAGATATTGTAAGCTTATCGGGATATTGGCCCCGCGATGAGGAGAATCGAAAGAAATATATAATCGTGTCTCAGGATCCAGGCTGTTTTGCTCCATATAAGCCAAGGCGTAGCGCGCAATGAGTCCGCCCATGCTCGGGCCCAGAACCACCAGTTCTTCATCTCCCACCTTGATATCGTTCAGAAGGTTGATCATTTCAATAAGGACCATGGCATTCCGCTGGATATAATCGGCACCGCCATCTATGTCCTTACCTCCGGTGGAATACATAGGCGCATTCAGAATAATAATATCAAAACCTTCATCCCTTACTATATCTGCCAGGTTTTCGCCGCCAAAACTTAAACTGTTGTATAAGCCTGCGATATCCCTGCTGTCCCCGGGGTCGAAACCATCCAGGACGATAATGGGTTTGTCCAGTACTCCATTTACATTATCCAAAAAGATCTCGTACTCTCCTTCACCAAAATATTCCTGGGTCTCTTCATAGCCCTGATAACCTATGGTCGCGACAATGGGAGTGATCACACCCCGGTTTTGTATAGGCCGCTCTTCGGCGGGAGCCATAAAACTACTTTGTGGTAAAGCGTTGATACCCGAAAATAGGCAAAGCAGGGTAAAGAAGAATTTCATGATCTTGGGCTTTTTTTAATTATGGCATGGAAGATAGCAATAAATATTTGGCTATTCAATTTAGTTCAGCTCAAGGAAGGTAGCACCGTCAAAGAATGATCCGTCAACTTTACGGCCAGCAATAGTGCTGGTGTCGAAGTCCTGTGCGATCATCCATTTTCCATCTACTAGTCTTAAAATTACGTGGAATTGCCCGTAATAGCTAAGGCTTTCACCGTTCTCACGTGTGTAAACCACACGATAATAGCCTGTTTCATAGCCGGTATGGGCATTGTATTGTCTGTTTTCGAAGGCAAAATCGATAGTGATACTAGTGTCATCAGATTTTCGCCAGGAATCAATACTGGCGAAGTACTCCGGGGCAGTTTTTATACCTCCGTCGTTCACCCTGAGAACATCATCCGTATGTATGGCTTTAAAAGCTTCAGAATCTCTTGCTTCGTATGCAGTCTTAAATGCCTGCCATACCTGGGTGTTCACCTGACTTTCAGCATCTTGATTTTCCTGGCCGAACAGCGGATGTTGTATAGCAATGCAAATAAAAAGGCAAAAAAGAATACCGTTCTTCATAGTGGTGAGTAGAATTTTATAAGCAGGGTCGCAATCGTGCAGACCAGGCTATCTTTTGGAAAAGGTATAGAAGGAATACCCTAATTCCAGATCTTCAATTTCGGTGGCCTGCGATTTTCCTTCGGCTTTTTTTACATGATGGCTCAAAGGATAGGCGCTGTGTAAGGTCCATTCTACCAGGGGTTTACCCGCAGCGTCCTTCAGAAAAAGGGAAACCCTGCCTTTTTCAGGTGCTGCACCTTCTGCTGTTGGTGGGGAACACCATTGAATAAGCTTAGAACCCGATTGTGATCTCCCTTTCTTCAGTACAAGACTCTTGGATTTTGGCAGGGACGGCAGTCTGTATTTAAAAGGATGCTCGCCCGGTTGCAGGGTGTGTTTCAGTACTGGTTCGGTGGAAACTCCGTCTACCGCCTCGAAAGAAGTTTGCTCTCCGTTTGCGGAAAGTTCGAAATAGAAATCGGATGTATTCATAAGGTCATTTTAACTGGGTTCGTCTAGTTGTTAATTAAAGATAGTAAAAAAATATTACCCTTTGTCCTGATCCTCTATTACTTAGTTGGTACAATGTAAAAAGCGGCCCCCAGGGGGAGCCGCCACAAAATAAATAGTAATATGAAAAAAATTACTGCTTAATTATTTTATACATACCTGCTTGACCGTTCACAACGGCGGAGCAGAGATATTGTCCACTTGCGAGATACGAAATATCCACTTCCGAATTAAGCGCATCCACAGGCTGATACATCACTCTTCTCCCTTGCATATCGAATATAGATACGCTCTCTATACGGTCCTCTGCTTCCAGGTAAAAGGTTTCACCCGCAGGATTCGGATAGATATTGAACAATCGTTTTATATTATCACTCACAGACAGACTGGTGTCCGGATTACTTATCCAGGCCATCTGTGCCAGGGTTCCCACAATGATAATACCAATGAGGGTTGTAAGGCCTGTGGCAATATCGACTATTCGCAATTCCGAATCAAAGACTGTATTATTAAACGCGGCCAGTAGGATGACTCCGGCGATCACGCTGAGCGCCATTCCCTGGCCAAAATTGGCGTCGAAGCCAATGGCCCCTACGAGTACTGCCAGGCCGGTAATTAAACTGAGAGCGAATATACTATCGCTGTCGATGTCCAGGGCAAAGAATTGTCCGGACAAGGTCGCAGCCAGGGCGATACCAAGTACCATCCCGGTGATGCCTATCACCGTGGCGGCTAGTGCCACCACACTTATTAACAGTAGCGTTGTTTGAACCGCATCTGTGGACAGTGCGTATAACAAACCATCCACCGGATTGAATTCAAGACCGGTTATACTTTCGCCCACCGGAATACCGGTGATCGCTCCCAGGAACGTATAGACACCAGTTGCCAGGACTAGCTCGTACAGGTTATTATTATTGTCTGCCACATAGGTTTTATCGCCGTTAGGGGTGGAGGCACCGGCTCCTTCAAAATTAGGGTTTACAATGGGAGATCCATTAATTGGTGTAAAAGAGGCGGGATTTGCTTTGTTGAGCTTACCCATGGTCTCTGTTTGATTCTCAATACCATATACATCGGAATCCCCAATACGCATGTCTACTATGGGGGTTTCGGTATTGCGACCAAAGTGGGCGCGAAGGATGTTAATTTCTTCAGGAGAGAAAACGGCGGTTACACATTCATGTGTAGTCTTGTTTTTTCGTTCCAGTAATTCGGCAAGAGAAGCTGGTGACTGTGCAAGGATGGGGAAAGCAAACAACAGGCAACACAGCATAATTAGAGTGCGTGAAGCTTTCATGATCGAGTTTAATTAGTTAGTTACTAGAAAGATACGAAAAATTAGTTTAATCAATTTTCCGAGGTAGCGGGAGGATCCATCACCAGGGCTGAGGCACCCAGAATAGCGAGGTTTGGATGGGTTGAAACCAGAATGTGAAGGCCCTCGGTTTGCCTGGGATAGGCAAATTGAGCAATACTTTCTTTTAAAGAAGCCTCAAATAATTTATGAGCTTTGGCAATAGAACCTCCCAGAATGATCGCTTCCGGGGCAAACATGAACAGAATCATTTTAATTGCCTCTCCCAGGTGATGCCCAAACTTGTGGAATGCCTCAATTGCCTGCGGCTGATCTCTTAAGGCATATTCGTGTAGTGTCCTGGCATTTTCGCCATAATTGCGTGTAAAGAAAAAGCTGGCAGCATATTCTTCCACTATCCCGTCGAGATACGGCAGCATGCCAATTTCTCCCGCGCCGCACATAACGCCATTGTAAAGTTGGTGGTTAATAATCACTCCCATGCCCAGGCCTGTCCCAATGGAAAGCCCCACGAAATTTCGATATGCGCGTCCTTTAC
>QQUG01000178.1 GCA_008501705.1 Flavobacterium sp. | reverse complement strand
AAGTTTGCATATAGGCGTACAACTGCATCTTGGATCCGAAAAACCAAAGGGTGACAAAGAAGGCTAAGAGCCCCAGCATTATGAGTAATCGTCTTCCAGCACTGGGTGCACTTCTAAATTTAGTGATCGTAAAGCCCAGGAACAGCCCACAGATTAGAATTCTAAAAATATATTTTCTAACGAACAACAGGGCCGGCTGGTAGTCATCCCGGAGGAAGAACAATAGCAGGATTAAAATTATTCCACCAATAACAACGATTCGTCGTTGTTTTTTGCCTCTTTTCCAATATGACTTTATCATGTTTCCTGCGTTTTTATGTTTTTTAAAGTAGGTTGTGAAACCACATATTAGGGTTCAATAGTTCAACTTTATAGTTCCCTATTTGATCATTCCTTTATCTTTAAGTCGATCACGCGCACTTTTCTCATCGGCATCCTTCTTGTTTTCAGGGGTGTCTTCACCCTTAGGTTCCGGGTCGACTTCCTCTCTAAGGTCATCGACAAAGTCTTTTCCTTTTTCTACTGCCTTATCGAAATTCTTCTTAAGGTTTTCCTTCTTAAGTCCTTCCGAAGTAAAGATAAAAGCAGAAGCAATGTAGGTTCCTATGAGTGTTCCCACGATGGCCGAAACAAAATACTGGAAGAAAATTACATTGATGGGGGTGGCGAAACTTAGAATGGCGGCTCCCAACACAAATATGAGAGTGATCCATACCAGACGCATTAAAAACACCTGCTTGTGTACAAAGCCTTTTCTGTTGTCGGCTTTCATTTGCAATTCTCTGGAGTGCATCATATGGTTGAAGAAGCGATAGAGTCTGTTGCTTTTAGATTCCCGCCAGTATATTATTATTCCGAAGAGAATAGCTATGACAAATACAATGATTTCGAGTGTCATGATGCTTGATTTTTATTATTGATTAGAATTCGGTCTATTACCCAGTCCTGATAACTTTCGGGCCAGCTAAGAAAGGTCTTGTAAAATTTTACTTTATCATACCAGTACAAGTGAAGCGGGTCTGCCGGCACGATCTTGGTGAGTAGTTTCCATATTAGTTCCTTTTGCTCTTCTTCCAGTGATGAATGAGGTTGTAAAAGGGCCTTTTCGTACACGGGATCCACCACTTCATCTATGTTGAGATCTCTTTCAACGATCTTTCGCTGGTTGTATAATTCTACACTCATCAGCCGCTTTTTGGTTTCCACGTCCATTTCGTTGAGATATTTTTTAAACAACATAGGGCTGTCGAGAACTTCGGATAAGGGATGTTTACATTCCTTTAGCTCCTGTACGAACAAATGCTTTTTTATGCGTTCGTATCTTTTGGACTTAGCTGCTTTCTTAATGTCGAATTCGGCGATCAGGTGATTTACCAGGGTTGCCGTTAGTTCATTATGACTAATGTGAAATAGGGTTACATCATGTACTGTGTCTTTTATGGCATTCTTAAAGATCTTCTCATCTTCAAAAACCATAATATCGCTAATAAAATCCCGCAATACGAATACGCCGCCAAATGCTTTGGTATAGAATGTACTAACCTTTAGTTGCAGGGGGTCCAGCTCCAGTTTCCTGCCTCTCAGATCCCCGTATTTTTTAGCCGAATCAAGTAATTTGTTATGTATGTCGCGATTAATGAAATTATTTCCGCTATTGAATTCTTCTACTAGTTGTAGTTGCTCCTTTTGTTTTTTTGCCAGGTCGTTCAGGATCCTGAAATTTACGGTTATCAGTTTATATCGCAACAGATCGAAGGGTTCGTAATAAGTATCAATATGCTGGTCCAAATGGATACAGATAGCCGCATCTTTGGTAATGTCCCTTATTTCTTTAGCGTAGGCCGTAAAGACCGTTCTCATGATATCACGGTCGAAACTGTGAAATGCCATATAAACGGGATTTCCTTCCTGCTCCGGGGAGATTATTATGGCGTTCAAATTGGCTTCACCAATATTGAGGTAGTACGGATCGTTCTTCTCTTCGGCGATCTCCGGACTCCAGCCCATACCATCCACATGAAAAGTTTTAAGCTGTGTCGGTTCCATTCCCAGGATGGCCAAACAACCGTTATAACGTTCGGCCAGGGACCCCGATACAGCGATCAGTTCCCTTCCAAATAATCCGGCTGCTTTGAGTTTATCCATTAATTATCTTCTTCGAAGCGTCTTCTGGCTTCTGTTTGCACGTTCATTTCATGTAGGCGTTGATCCACTTTACGTTTAAAATCTGTATCGGCAATAGTAGCGACATTGTCCAGGTAGCGAACCACTTCCTGCTTTCTAATATCTGAAAAGCTCAGCCCTTTCATATTGTCTTTCATGAGCTCCTGTAACATACCGTATTTGGTTTCGTAATCTTTTCTGAAATATGTTTCGGCATCCTCAAACCATTCTGAAGGAAGATCGAAGTCTGTTAGCCGCAACGAAACAGCACTCTGGATGTTTCTGATATCCCTGGATGAAAAGAAAGGAAATGATTTCTGAATGTTCTTAAATAATTCTGCATAGAACATATGTTCGGTTTCTTTGTGCTTCGCTTCTACCTGCTCGTAGATAGCCAAAACGCGTTCTTCGGTGGGTTTTTCAGATTTTTCCAGGATTTCTCCCAGGTTTTTCACTAATCCCTGCTCACTTAAATAGGTGTATTTATCCGGCCCCTGCATATTTACAAACCCCGGCATGGTCTTTTCTATTTTTCGCCACCACAGATAGTCCTGGTCTATAAAATCGGGAAGGGTACGCGCACCATCGATCTTAAAACGCCCCTGAACCCTTGAGATCACAGCTTTATCCAGCATTTCGGGTAAGTTGGTAAACAGCCCAATAGAACTGTTGCCGTAATTAACGGCGTATGCCCCTTCGGTATATCGCAGAAAAACACCTATCACTTCCTTTACACCAGCCGATACTCCCTGGGCGGTTCGTTCCTGTAAATTGTTTTCGGCATCATCGATAGGTGCGAAGATCAGTTTACCGGGATCCTGTAGTGGCTTCATCCATTGCACCATCTTTTCGGCCGATCCTCCCTGAAAAGTAGAGATAAGGGTATCTGGCATAGGGTGAAAAAGAAAGGGGATATCCAGGTTGTCACAATGTTCTTTCAGTCGCGTTGCAATGGCCGCGATCAACATACTTTTTCCGGTTCCCGGAATCCCATATCCCATAAAAACCGGCATGAAACCTCCTAATTCCTGGAAGGGATTCTTTTTAGCGTTAAAGTCGTAACTAAGCAATCGCTCGGTAAGTCTACGCGCAAAATGTTTGGCGTCGCGGTTTCCTACGATCTCTTCAAATTGTATTTTATTGAATTCAACACTTTTTGCAGTACCTTCAAAAACATTCTCCCATCCGGAAATGGCAAAATCAGAGTTTTCCAGTTTATAGTTGCGGTCGGTGATCGTTTCGGTGTATTCCAGTGAACCTAATCGAAGTTGAATCTCAGCTATTACAGCCTCGAAATAAACAACGGTAAAATCGACCACATCGGCATCACTTGTAATGATCTCAGGATGATTTAGGTATTTGTCGTAATAAAACAACATACAGGAAATACCTTTTATAGGTGAGAGCAGGGAAATTTCGGGTATGCCGGCAAATTTGTTCTTCATCACGCTCAGATCATCAGACGCGACCGGCTTCAGGTCGTAAAGGATACGATATGCCGTACCGTAAAGCATAAAAGCCGTTGCCGTTTGCTGTTTGCTGTCAAATTCCCTGCGCTGTGCATTGTCTAAGACACCCTTTCGTTCATTTAAACCAGAGAGGCCCGATGAATCTCCATAGCTGTCTTTTAACCAGACTCCCATAGTAAGGCCCTCCTGAACCGCATACAAGGCCCGATTGAGCTGTAGCGGAATGGCGACAGATTCGGGCAGAAGTCTTTTCTTTAAAGCCAGGATAGACCTGGAGACCGACGTCACCTCGGAGGTACTGTTGCCGGTGGCCTTGGACAAATACAATAATATGCTATCGTCCTTTTTGTCTTTATCGCGGTTTCTGGCCTTATAACTCTGATCCCACTGGACTCCTTTCAGGTAAGAGGTGGCCTCTTCCCGGAGGGCATCTAATTCGCTTTTCTTAATGGGAAATGTGCTGTTGTGTTCCATATTAAATCTTTAAGGCTGGAATTTCGATAGGTTCCTGAGCTAATTTGTCGATCTCGCCCGGGATCTTGTCATAAAACAATTGCATCAGGCGATGCGAACAAAGTAAATATTTTTTGGGTTTGTATTTGTCCCATATCTGCAAATGCTGTCTGTTGAAAATGTTGCCTTCGGTGATCTTACCCGAGGAAACCAGATCGTCTATGGTGATGGATAAGGCGTAAGCCGAAAGGTCGAGTACCTTATTTACGATACCTTC
>QQUG01000194.1 GCA_008501705.1 Flavobacterium sp. | reverse complement strand
TCCATTTTGAGTGTAATGAACCCTGCCGTCATCGGTACCTACCCAGAGCATATTTTGTTCCACCGGAGAGGGTTCGATCACCAGGATAGTAGTATGATTTTCGGCACCTGTTGCATCCATAGTCAAACCTCCACTCTCGTGTTGTTTCTGTTTTTCGGGATCGTTGGTGGTGAGATCCGGGGAAATGATATCCCAGGTTAATCCTTTATCGGTGCTTTTATGGACAAACTGACTTCCGAAGTAAATGGTACTGCTATTAAAGGGATCGATATTTATGGCTGCGTTCCAGTTAAAACGTAATTTCATTTCCGGGTCGGGGTGGGTAGGACGCACCGAATAATTGTTCCCTGTCATCCAGTCGTAACGGCTTACAAAGCCCTGCTGACTCATACTCCAGCCATAACGGCTGTCATCCGGATCGGGGACCACATCAAAGCCATCCCCAAAGGAGATCTCCTGCCAATAACTGTTGCGTATACCCTGCGATTTCCAGACATAGGCTGGTCCGCGCCAACTTCCGTTATCCTGCATTCCGCCATAAACATTGTATGGAAATTCATTGTCTACAGCAATGTGATAGAACTGGGCGACAGGGAGATTACCAATAAAACGCCAGGTTTTACCGCCGTCCTTGGTGATGTTCATTCCACCGTCATTACCATCTATCATAAAACTACCGTCTTCCGGATGTATCCACCAGGCGTGATGATCTGGGTGGACCCCGTTATCTACCCCGTAGGCAGGCATTAATTGATCGAAATTCTTTCCGCCATCCTCCGAGACATTCACATAAGTGAACACACTATATACCCTGTTCTCATTTTGCGGGTCCACATATATTTCAGAATAATAAAAAGGACGATTACCAATATCATTCTTGTCGTTCACCTTCTTCCATTTAAATCCTCCATCCTCACTTTTATACAAAGCATTTTTCTTGGCTTCAACAAGTGCATAGATAATGTCGGGTTTATTTCTTGCAATGGCAATCCCGATCCGACCGAGTTCTCCTTTTGGAAGCCCGTCGGCATCGGTGCGCTGCTCCCAGCTCTCACCTCCGTCATGAGTAATGTATAATCCACTACCTTCTCCTCCCGATTTAAAGAACCAGGGATCGCGTTTGTGTTCCCACATGGCCACTATGATCTTATTAGGATTGGTAGGGTCCATGACCATATCTGCCACGCCCGATTTGTCGTTTGTATACAATATTTTCTTCCAGGTCTTACCACCATCTGTGGTCTTAAACACACCACGTTCCGGATGAATACCCCATGGGCTACCAATAGCGCCTACGTAAACAGTATTGGGGTCGGTAGGGTCTACGATGATCCGGTGAATATGCCTCGTTTTCTCCAGCCCCATCGATTGCCAGTTCTTGCCTCCATCCAGCGACTTGTAAACACCAAAACCACCGTTCAGGCTATTTCGGGGGTTACCTTCTCCGGTGCCTACCCAAATAACAGATGGATTGCTTTGCTGAACTGCCACCGCACCAATTGAAGCCGTTGGCTGATCATCGAAGATCGGGAACCATTTTATTCCGCCGCTGGTAGATTTCCACAATCCTCCGGATGCTGTACCCACATACATAATATCCGGATCCTGGGTCACCACATCGATCGCGGTTACTCTACCGGACATGCCACCCGGGCCAATGTTCCTGGGCTTCAGATCTTTCATTAGGTCCATAGAAAGTTTTTGTGCAAAAATTGTAGTAGAAATGAGGACAAAGGAGAGAAAAAATAACTTTTTCATTGGGTCTTGATTGGTTTTAGGTTTTCAGAATCTTAAAGGTAATAAAATGAAATGTTACATCTCTTAAAAGGCTGTTAAGGCCCCGGTTTTTTTCTTCTGAATTTGAGTATCTTTATGTTATGAAAAAGAAACCTCGCCCTTCCGGATTCGTGTTCACAAAGCACGTCCCTAAGGAACAATCTCCTTTTGAACGACTTTTCGAAATCTTTCAGGAACTAATTACACACACTTCGGGTGATTTTGATGAGGCTATTGACTGGCTTCGACAACTGGATGAGGAATATAATATCACCACCCCAGATTACAGCATTGAAGATTTTATTGAAGACCTGAAGAAAAAAGGGTATATCCGCGAAGAGATCGTTCCTAAAGGCGATGGATTGGGTAGTGGAGAGGGAGGAGCCCGGATGACCGAGAAACTGGAACAGGTGCTTCGCAAACGTGCACTGGAACAGATCTTCGGAAAATTAAAACGAAGCGGTGCCGGAAATCATAAGACCAAAAATACAGGGCGCGGCGATGAAAAGGCAGGCGAATTTAGGAACTATCAGTTTGGTGATGCCCTTGATAGTATATCGATGACAGAAAGTTTAAAAAATGCCCAGATAAATCATGGGGTAGGGGACTTCCATCTTACCGAGAACGACCTTGTGGTTGAGGAAACCATGTATAAGGCACAAATGAGTACAGTACTTATGATCGACATCAGCCATAGCATGATCCTTTATGGCGAAGACCGTATCACCCCGGCCAAAAAGGTAGCCATGGCACTTTCAGAATTAATAACTACAAGATACCCCAAAGATACCCTCGATATCCTGGTTTTTGGAAATGACGCCTGGCCCATTAAAATAAAAGATCTGCCGTACCTGAATGTAGGTCCGTATCATACCAATACCGTTGCCGGTCTTCAGTTGGCGATGGATATGCTTAGAAGAAAACGAAACACCAATAAACAGATCTTTATGATCACAGATGGGAAACCTAGTTGTCTGCAATTACCGGATGGCCAATACTATAAAAACAGTGTAGGACTGGATCCGCATATTGTAAGCAAGTGTTATATGATGGCACGTCAGGCGCGAAAACTTCATATACCCATTACTACTTTTATGATAGCCGAGGATCCTTATCTAATGCAGTTTGTGGATCACTTTACCGAAGCGAACCAGGGAAAGGCATTTTATACAGGATTGAAAGGGCTGGGGGAGATGATATTTACCGATTACGAAACAAACAGAAGAAAGAAAATTAGATAATTGCATATGAAGATCGAAAAAATAAAAACCTTTGGCGAGCTTAAAGCACAGGGCTACGAATATAAAACGGTTAAAGATGAGTTGAGAAGGAATCTCCTTCAGAAAATAATGAAGAAAGAAACAACTTTCGAAGGTATACATGGGTACGAATACACCGTAATACCGGAGTTGGAACGCGCTATCTTGTCTAGGCATAATATCAATTTGCTAGGGCTGCGAGGGCAGGCCAAAACAAGATTGGCCAGGCAGATGACAACATTGCTGGATGAGTATATTCCGGTGGTTGCGGGAAGCGAGATCAACGATGATCCTTTCAAGCCAATCTCCCGCTACGCCAGGGAACTGCTCGCCGATAAAGGAGATGAAACCCCGATAGAATGGGTGCATCGCGACGAGCGATTTGCGGAGAAACTGGCCACACCCGATGTAACCGTTGCAGATCTTATAGGTGATGTAGATCCTATCAAGGCGGCTAATCTTAAACTTACGTATGCCGATGATCGAGTGATCCATTACGGCATGATCCCTCGAGCCAACCGCAGTATTTTTGTGATCAATGAGCTTCCGGACCTGCAGGCGAGAATACAGGTTGCATTGTTTAATATCTTACAGGAGGGAGACGTACAGATACGAGGCTTTAAACTGCGATTACCTCTGGATATCCAATTTGTATTTACAGCCAATCCCGAAGACTATACCAATAGGGGAAGCATTGTTACGCCGCTAAAAGACAGGATAGGGTCGCAGATTCTTACCCACTACCCGGAAGATATAGAAACAGCACGAACGATCACCCAACAGGAAGCTGCGCAGGCTATGGCAGAGAAACAACATGTGTACGTGCCGGAAATTGCTAAGGATATACTGGAAGAGATCAGTTTCCAGGCGCGTGAAAGCGAATTCATAGATGCAAAGAGTGGAGTAAGTGCTCGTATGAGTATCACAGCATATGAAAATCTATTGAGTACAGCCGAACGCAGGGCACTTCAGAATGGAGCTTCAGAAACCACAGTTCGACTAGGGGATTTTGTGGGTATTATTCCTTCTATTACCGGAAAGGTGGAACTTGTCTATGAAGGTGAGCAAGAGGGAGCCTCTCAGGTAGCTCAGCAATTAATTGCAGATGCGGTGAAAGCACAATTCGATACTTATTTTCCAAAGATCGAGAAACTTCAAAAAGAGTCTGAACCCGATCCGTATACCGAGATCGTGGCCTGGTTCTTCGAACAAAGTGGCTTCGAACTTTTGGATTCCTTGTCGGATAAAGAATATGTTCAGCAATTAAAGTCGATCGAACCACTCAATGAGTTAGTAAATGACCATATGCCGGATATCGATGAACGTGACAAACCCTTTGTGAAAGAACTTGTACTATGGGCGTTGGTAGAATATCGCAAATTAAGTAAGTATAGCCTCAGTGACGGTATGCGGTTTAAGGATGTTTACGGAGGATATATTAGTGGACTGTAATACTGACATTTTTTCGTTTTGCGCTGGTTCCATTCCTCTGTCAGGTCTTTCTATTACTTATAAGGTTAAAAATCTGAAATTTTTTCAGATTCTTCCATTTGGCAAAAATTTTGCATAGGTATAGACGTAAATCAAATGTCTAACTTAAATTTTATAATTATGAGTACTTTAGTAAAAGCACCTAAAAATGGAAGTTTGGCAAGGACAAATTCACGAAATCTAACAGGTACTTTTCCTACCTGGTCCTCATGGATCGACGATTTGTTCAATAATGATTTGCCAAGTATTTTCAGACCAAATTTCAACACCGGGTTAAGTTTACCTATGGTGAACATCAGCGAATTAGACGATGCTTATCAAGTAGAAATGGCAGTTCCCGGAATGAAGAAATCCGATTTCCATATCGAGATCGATAACCAGGTTCTTTCTATCTCTTCTGAGGTTGAGAACAGCGAAGAAACCAACGACGAAAATTACACTCGTAGGGAATTTGGATATGCTTCCTTTAAGAGAAGTTTCTCACTTCCGGAAACGGTAGAGGAAGACAAGATCAAAGCGAATTATGTGGATGGTATTTTAAAACTTGAGCTTCCGAAGAAAGAAGAGGCCAAGCGTCAACCTCCGCGTAAGATCAATATATCTTAAACAAGACAGGCCGGTTTATCCGGCCTTTTTTATATCTCGGGTATGGCTTTTACTATTAGTACTAGCCCGCTTATCACCATGATAACGATCACCCAGCGCCGGAAACTAAGTTTGCTCATTCGAGCGAGTAGTATTTTACCAAACAGGTTGCCAAGTGTAGCGCCTAAACCCAGGGCTATTCCGTAGATCCAGAGTTCACGATTCAGAAGCCCAAAAAAACTATAACTGCCTACCTGAGCCATGCCCAGGAATAAAGATTGTGCGGCCTTGGTTCCTACCAGTTCCTCCTTGGTGATCCCGGCATTGAGAAAAAACGGATTGAGAATCGGCCCCATGCCGCCTGTAAAGGTGCCCACTATTCCAACAAAGAATCCTAAAGGAGTGAAATACCATAATTTTACCGGAAACGATCTGGACTCCTTCCCAAATTTATATTGAAATACAGTACTTATAAGAAACAATCCTACTATGATCTGAACCCATACTATCTGTACCCTAGAAAACAAATACCCGGCTAATATAGCTGCAGCTACCGCGGCCGGCACAAAATACCAGAAAACCTTCCAGACTATATGCTTCCAGAAGATGATAATACGAGAGGGTCGACTTATTAAAGCTCCCAGATTGATCACCGGGGCCGTTTGTGTTGTACCAATAAGGAAGTTCAGTATGGGGATCTGCATCATAGCACCTCCACCCCCGCTAATGGTGGATAGCGTAAAGGTAGCCGTACCCAATAAGAACAGTAAGGGGATATAGGCAAGTGAGATTTCTGAGAAGAATTCCGACATAAAAAAACTGCCCCTGTAAGAGGGCAGTTAAATTTAAGCTTTTATTTGCTACTTACATATTCGGGATGACCAGTTCCTGTCCCGGATGGATTAGGTCAGGATTTTTAAGGATGTTTCTATTAGCCTCGAAAATAGCATTGTATTTCATTGGGTCTCCGTAGTAGTTTTTGGCGATCTTGCTTAAAGACTCACCGCTTTTTACTGTATGACGGGCGTAGACCGATGTGTCTGCTACCTTGATATCTGCCATGATATCACTAGGATTCTCACCACCCACTCTTTTAATTTCATCCCAGAGCAGGTCTTTTTCATATTGAGTAGCTGCCGTTCCACGAACTTCCAGCTGATTACCTTTTACCTGAACATCCCCATCCTGAATATTTAATTGTTCTCCAAGATCAAGGACGCTTTGATATTTTGCTTTAACCATGTTGTTTTAGATTTAGTGTTACTACCGTTAAAGTTACAAATTTTAGACCAGTATACTTAATCTAAACCTTAATTATAGCTGGCATTAAGCTGTTTTCGCTTAACGGAAAGTTTTAATCGCTAAAATTTATCTTTAAAGGTAAATGCGTAGCGGCTTTTACCGTGTTCACGTAAATGTTTAAGTCGTTCTTTGGCCTCATTAATATTGGGAATATGTCCCTCTTCAACATACCACAGGACCATATGCATCTGTGGCATTTTAGCGAACCATTCTTTCCGCCGTTTAAAGATCTCCACGTGGGCCGTATTATAGACAAAGTCGAACAAACTGTCGCGATCCTTCCATACACTCATATTGGTTACAATATATTCTGAATCGAATAGCTGCATGGAATACGAGTTTTCTCCAGCCTCGTCTGTGAGTCTCCAAATGTAACCCGGACTTTTCTCTGCCAGTGAATTGATGCGTTCAATATTGGCAACGAAGTCGGCCATCACAGGATCCTCCATAGGCGCGATCGCTTCCGCTATGTTCAATTGCGCTAAATGCATCGCTTCTAATGACCGGTCTGACAACCACATCCACCGTCCAGAAAACTATGCATTTCTGAATGCCATGGGAAAGCCTGATTATATTTGTTCTTCTCCCACCAGAATGGCAAGCGTTCTTTAGTACGATTCCCTATTTCGTTCATGGTTTCGGCATCGTATAAACGGCCGTTCATCATGACCATTTCGATGCTTTCGGTATTTTCGATATTATCCAGGGGGTTATCACTTAATACGATAAGATCGGCCATTTTACCCACCTTTATCGAACCTATATCTTCTCCGGCACCAATGTATTGGGCAGCGTTAATGGTTGCAGCTTTAAGGGCTTCCATATTCGTCATTCCCCCTGCGGCCAGCATCCAGGTCTCCCAATGTGCTCCCAATCCCTGTAATTGACCGTGCGCACCCATATTTACCTTTACGCCTGCATCAGCCAGGTTCTTTGCGGTTTCGGAAACCAAAATATGGCCATTTTTATATTCTTCCATAGGGATCTTCATTCTGTGCCTGGAACGGCTGTCCAGGATCGATCTTGGCATGAATTTCTGAAGACGTTCATTGGCCCATACATTGTCGCGCTCATAATAGAAAAACTCTCCGTTCAGTCCGCCGTAATTCACGATCAGGGTAGGAGTATAGCCGGTTCCACTCTTAGCCCAAACTTCGAGAATATCCTTATAAACCGGTGCAACCGGGATGTTGTGTTCTACACCCGTGTGGCCATCGATCACCATAGTGATATTGTGGAAGAAATTAGAACCGCCTTCCGGGACCACATTGATACCTTCTTCCCGCGCAGCTTTTAATACCTGCTGCCGTTGTTCTCGTCTGGGCTGATTATAACTTTTTACACTTTTCGCGCCAAATGCTTTTGTTCTTCTTATACTACTTCGGGCATCATCCAGATCGTTAATAACCGCTTTAAAATCACCATCTGCTCCATAAAGTATAATCCCGGTGGAGTATAGCCTTGGTCCTACAAGAGTGCCGTTTTTTTGCAATTCTGAAAGGGTAAAAACTGTCTCCGTGTTAGCCGAAGGATCATGAGACGTGGTAACTCCAAAAGCGAGGTTGGCCATAAACGGCCAGTATTGCTGAGGTGTTAATCCGTATCTGAAAGCACCTATATGTGCATGTGCATCTACCATTCCCGGCATGATGGTCTTACCGCTTAGGTCGATGATCTTGGCATCATTGGGAATAGGGATCATTTGCCCGATCGCCTTGATCTTATTTTCCTCTATGATAATAGTACCCGATGGAATCACTACATCGTCTTCCATGGTAATTATTCGAGCGTTAGTAAGTGCTATCTTTCCTTTGGGCTTGTCTACAGGCGTAGTAAGCCCGATCTTGATACCAGTTTCAGGCATCTTAGCCGGCTCCTCCCCGGCACCGGGTAGAAAAACGAATTTCTCATTGAGTTGATTACTAAAATATTCATCACCCAGCGTCCACATCACTTTTCTACTATCTCTCGACCAGTGAATATTGATACCTGCATCCCTGGCAATCTGCTGCACCGGAACCGAATTGGTCTTAGGGTCCAGCGATAAGGACTTGCCGTGATTAGGTAGCGCGGCTATATAAACCTTATGTAAATTGGAGAACGCCACCCAGTTATTGTCCGGACTGGGAACAATGCGATTGGCGTATTTGGAAGAAATGTGCTCTTTTTCATCCTTGCCATCCAGGTTAACACTAATGAGTGTTTTGGTAAGGTTGCCGAAATAGGTACCTCCGGTCTGTAAAAATATTCGATCTCCATTTTTGCTGAACATAGGGTATTGACCCTTGTCTGTGACCATTTTCTCATTGGCTCCGGACGATGTCATCGTGTAGATCCCTGGTTTTTTTGTAAAGCTGAAACCCTGCTGGGCATTACCATTTTCTTTTCTGAAAACGATCTGTCTTCCATCCGGAGAAAAGGACGGTGTTCGGTAAATAGCTTTTTCTGAAGTGAGTTTAGTGGGGGTTCCTCCGCTAAGGGGTAATTTTAAAATGGCACCTTTCTCAAGATCGTTCCAGCTGACGTAAACAATACTGCTTCCATCTGGGGAGATGACTGGTTCGAACTCAAAATCGGTGCCGGTTGTTAATCTCTTCGGAGTACCGTTTGGTAGTTCTTTCGACCAAATATAGCCCAAAGCGTTGAATATTAAAAATCTTCCGTCAGGTGAAGTCACCGCGTTTCGAATTACCTTTGCGGTAAAGCGATCGTTTTCAATTCGGCTGTTAAAATGCACAGTCTCTGCCAGGTCTATTGCAACATCTGCCTCAAAAGGAATCTGGGTAATTTCCAGTGTATTGATATTTAGTTTATTGATCTTACCGCCACTCCAGAATACAATTTCTGTGTTATTTGGCATCCAGTTGAAATTAGGATACACCCCAAATAATGCCCAGGCTTCCTGCTGGTCCTTATTCAATTTATCATATACTGGCCATTCTTCTTCAGTTTCAAGATCATGAATATAAAGTACACTTTTTTCGCGAACGCGTTTTACAAAAGCGAGTTTTTTACCATCTCTTGATACGGTAGGACGTGCAGCTCCTCCGGGCCCACCGGTTACCCGAGTGGTTTTTCCGGTTTCAAATTCATAACGCTGAACCACGTAGATCTGGTCGTTAGGGTCTTTGTTATATTGAAAGAACCCACCCGGATACATATCTTCAGAATAGTACAGGTACTTACCATCACTCGAAGTAAACGGTTCGTTCACATCCTGCTGATCGTTCTTGCGCTTTGTTAACTGCAATCCGTCACCTCCCGAGATATGATATTGCCACATTTCTCCGGCCCCTGCACTTCTCTGTGATGTAAAATGCTTACGTGCAATTAGGTAATTACCATCTGCGGTCCACATGGGGTTGTTAAGCAATCGGAAATTTTCTTTCGAAACTTGTTTGGCGTCACTCCCGTCCACGTTCATTATCCAAATATTATCCCCACCGCCGGCATCACTGGTAAAAGCTATCTTTTTACCATCCGGACTAAATCTCGGCTGAATCTCGAAAGGTATGCCTGTTCTTATGGCTTTAGCTTTCCCGCCGGTGATCGGCATGGTATAAATGTCGCCCAGCAGATCGAAAGCGATCATCTGCCCGTCCGGACTCACATCCAGATTCATCCATGTGCCTTCATTGGTTGTAAAGGAATGCGTTTTATAGTTGAAATCGTCGCCCGGACTTGCCACTTTCCAACTGCTGTCTTCTTCTTTTTTGTCTTTCTTTTTTTTCTTCTGAGCGAAATTGGGGGTAAGAAATAATAAAGTTAAAATTAGCGTGAAATAGCGTATATGCATGGTTGTAGTTTTAAGTTTCTAAGGTACGTATTTAGATTGAACTCAATATAAAAAGTGATGTATCGCAGTATGTTATATTGATCCATTTAGCTCTATTGCCTGGATTTTATATTTGCTTTACACAACCGGATGATCTCCTTGATTCGCTTTGCGCGGGTTTCGGGTCTTTTTGCCTGAAATAACCAGGACAGATATCCCTTGCGATATCCGGGTGAGAAGCCATTATAATTTTCAAAGGCTTCGGGATTGGCCTCAAAGGCCTTTTTTAGCTCATCGGGGATGACAAGGTTTTCCACATCATCCATTGCAGACCAGGTTCCTAATTCTTTAGCGAGTTGAATAACTTCCCATCCGCTGTTGTGGATTAGCCCGTCTGTCTCCAGTTCGTCTATATATTGCTTGTTTAACTTACTCCAGGTACTACGTGGATTACGAGGGCAAAAATACTGTCGTCTTTTTCCCGCTCCTAAGCTTTTTACCGTACTATCTATCCAGCCGTAGCAGAGTGCTACTTTTACCGCCTCCTCCCATCGCATGGTGGGTATACCCACTTCCAGTTTGTAAAGGACAAGATATACCCCCTGGGTGTACTGCAAATGATTCGCATCCAGCCATTCACGCCATTCAACATCTCTGGGAAAGTACAATTCGGGTTTTTCGTCCACTATTCTTTTATTTCTTCTGAAGTAACATAAAAGTCCGGCTTTACTCTAAAAGTTTCAATCGGTACATCGAAGGATTTGGTATTCCATTCCTCCGAAGGATATATCCATTCCTCCCTGCCATTCACCTGGACTATCACCGGCATATCGAATTTCTCTATGATATCAGTATACCGGAATTTGAGTTCCTCACCTTCAATTTTATATTCAATATTAGGGATCATCACAGTCCTTAAATACTGTTGCCAGAATTCGGTAAGATCGATCCCGGATCTTTCACTAATGAAATCTTCAACTTGCTTACTGCTTACGGTTTTATGGCGGAATTCGGCATTAAGTCCACGCAGTATATCTCGCCATTTTGTGTCATCTTCAAGCAATTGCCGGAGGGTATGAAGAATGTTGGCCCCTTTATAGTACATATCCAGCTTGCTTCCATTTTGCCGAACGTTATAAGGCCCTATGATGGGTATGTCGTTAGAGATATGCCGGCGTGTACCTACAACGTATTCGGAGGCAGCCTCTTTTCCGAAGTGAAAATCCAGATATAAATTCTCCGAATAAGCAGTAAACCCTTCATGGATCCACATATCGGCAACATCGGTATTGGTGATATTGTTTGCAAACCACTCATGGCCGCTTTCATGGATGATTATAAAATCGAAACGTAATCCCCAACCTGTTCCGCTTAGATCGGATCCGTAATACCCATTTTCATAGCGATTGCCATAAGTAACACTGCTCTGATGTTCCATCCCAAGATAAGGGACTTCCACCAGTTTAAAGCTGTCTTCGTAGAAGGGGTAAGGGCCAAACCAATATTCGAAAGCACGTATCATCATAGGAGCTTGCTTAAATTGTTCCTTAGCCTTGTTTAGATTTTCTCGGAGTACCCAATAATCCAGATCCAATTCTCCGTCCATCCCTTCAAACTTTTCAGAAAAATTTACATAATCACCCACATTTATATTGACTCCGTAATTATTAATAGGGTTTATCACACGCCAATGCCATGTTTTTGTATCCCCATTATCACGGGTGGTAATAAGTCTGCCATTTCCAACAGCAACGAGATTCGAGGGAACAGTAATGCTAAGATCCACTCCATTATCAGGTTCATCGTAGGGATGATCTTTGTTGGGCCACCAGATACTCGAACCGATCCCCTGGTTCGCGGTAGCGATAAAATGCTTTCCGTTAGAATCTCTGGTCCAGGTAAAACCACCATCCCAAGGAGCTCTTCGTGCAATTACAGGCTTACCGGAAAAAGTCACTTTAAGTGTGTAGGTCTCGCCTTTTTTTTGCTTCTTTTTCAGCTGGATATAATGAAACATCCCATCCTTTCGTATCTCCAGGTTGTCTCCATCCTGTGTCGCATTTAGTAATTTCATAGGAGACTGAAGATCGAGTTGTAACTCATCTCCTGTATCCAGCGCCGTATACGTAATCGTATTGGTGCCGGAAATCTCACGACGGTCTGGAAAAACACTTACGTCTAAATTATAATGTTTCAGGTCCCACCAGGCACGTTGGGGTGTAATACTACCAAATATACTATCGGTGCGGGTGACGTTCTGAGAAATTCCCAGACCGGTAAACAATAAGAGTAGTAAACAAAGTTTTATTTTCATCTTAATATTAAATTCTTAATTACGGAAAATACCGGAAGGAAAAACAACCACACTTTCATGCCCATCCTTCCCCACTGAAGCAATTCCGAAGAAATAGTTATCAATCACTATGCCTTCCAGGGTATATTCTGAAACATCTCCAACATACCGGCTGTTATCCCATGTAGGAGAGGTGGTGTCTCGCCAGTAGATCTTATAACCAACGGCACCATCTGCCTTTTCCCATTTAAACTTAGCCGAAGGTTCCACTATCCCTCCAATTGCGACATTGGTGGGAGGGGGAGGAGCAGAGGCCAGGCTTGCCATAGAGATCGCATTTACTGCGGTTAATTTTTTTGCATAATCGAAGTTAACGAACTTCAGTAAGTCGCCATACTCGATCCCATCCTCCATTCGTATGTCCTGGTGTTGCTGGGTATAATTTTCATGAGCTTCCATGATTCTAATACCCGCGAAACCGGCATCGTTAAACGGGCGATGATGGCCACCGCGCCCAAAACGGTCCAGCCTGTAAATGAGCATCGGATTCATTTCCGGCATATACTGTTTGGTTGTTTTGTGAACATAGCGAGCCAGCTGTCTGGAGATCCCATCTACTTCGCCGCCATAGAATCTTCGGCGATTTCGTTCTCTTTCAGTTTCGGTAGGGGGTACAGGCTCCGAAAAGATCCTGAAATCCCTGTTGCTCACTACGCCGTCCACACCTGTAATATTTCCAATCATGTCGTTGTTCAATACTCCTATGATGTCCCAACCCTTCTCTTTTGCAAAATTGGCAAATCCTTTACCTCCAAAAAGGCCTTGTTCTTCACCACTTAATCCCAGGTACACAATGCTACTTTCAAATTTATATTTGGAAAGCACCCGGGCAGCTTCTATGGCACCGGCCATTCCACTGGCATTGTCGTTCGCACCTGGTGAATCCGAGGTATAATCTGTAGGATCGCTCACTCGTGAGTCTATATCTCCGCTCATGATTATAAAACGATTAGGATATTTGGTTCCCCTTTGCACTGCAGCAACATTTACTACCCATACATCTTTTACAATTCGGTTATTCTCTCCTTTCTTTACCAGATCTTTCTGGTAAAAGACATCCAGGCAATCTCCGCAGGATTCAGAGATCTTATCGAATTCCTTCTTGATCCAGCGTCTGGCTGCTCCAATGCCGCGAACATTGGATATAGTATCGCTTAAGGTATGTCTGGTCCCAAATCCTGCCAGGGTGGTTATATCGTTCTTAATTCTTTCGGAAGAAACATCGTCTATGATCTTATAGAGTTTAGGGTCGGTTTGAGCGTAATTCAGAAAAGAAAAGAAAAAAAAGAGTAGGGTAATAGAAATTCTCATCAATATTTTAGTTTGTACTAAAATAGGGAAAAGTTGGTATTTCGGTTCAGAAAAATATGCTAAATCAGTAAGGTTTGGCTGTGTAGTATTTTCTGGATTCGGGCCCACGGGGGTTAGCAGTAGTATTTTTAAAATTGTACGGAATAGATTCGTAGGGATACTCCCATTGATCCCGGGTCACTACAAAGTGCAGGTGAGGGTAGCCAGCCAGGCCCGTCGCACCGCTATATCCAATGCTGTCGCCCCGGGAAACGAATTCCCCTTCTTCGGGAATCGCTCCGTATTGGGTAAGATGCATATACTGCGCATAGGTATCGTCTGAATGCCTTACCACCACAAGGTTATTTGGAAATTCTCCGTCAATTCCATTTTCTACCACGCGGACCACCGTTCCATCCCTGCTGGCGGTAATTAAAGTGCCAATATCCATGCCGAAATCTACGGCAAACTGGTCTGGTTGTCCTTTGCTGTGATAACTCCCGCTACATTGACTTAAATGCACCTGGTAGGTTTCTCCAACCGGGTAGGGAAGTACATAGCTGGACGACTGCCAGGGGTGATAAACCACTCCGGGACATCCTATATCGGTAGTTTGATTAGCTGGAAGCTGGTTGTTATAAATTTGTGGGTCATCATCTTTGCCTGAACAATTTCCCAGAATCCCAATGAAAAGAATTACTATTAGCAGATACCTCATAATTTTTTGTTTACAAGGTAAGATTGGTATTCAAGTCCTGTATTGGTAAAGTGCCTATATTATACTAAGAATAATAATTCTTAATAAATTTATACATCCTATTCTACGGGCAAAGCCACTATGGCGAGTTTAGTGCCATCCGGACTTAAGACAAGCCGTGTAATATTTTCGATCTTGTAAGTGGTAAGATCTGCAACTTCCTTCCACCCACCATCGCCAAAAAGGTCGTGAGTGTATAATTTCGATCCACTTCCTATGAGTAGTACGGACTCGTTCAACCAGACGTGGTCCTGGACTCCAATAGGTAATTGGACCACAAAGAAACTTTCGAAGGATTTCATATCCAGTTGATACACATCGTGATTTCCTTCCTCATTGACGTAGGTATAACTCATCGTATCGCTATTAGGAATTTTGTGAAACGATCGTCCGGCGTTGTAGGCCAGGGTGTCCACCTGCTTCGTTTTGAGGTTGGCGACTACCAGATCGAGCGCCTCATCTCCCAGCACCGAACCCACCAATATGTTTTCATTATACATGGCAAAATATGCAACCTGCAGATCGGGGTGAGCCTCTGTGTATTCGCGGGAAGTTAAATGGTGGTGAAACAACCGCTGCCTTCCAGTGCTATCCAGATGTACACTTAGAAGGTGTGGAGATCCCGGGATCTGCTGCGGGGAAAACTGACTGGCAGCAGAACCCTCATGCAACCAGAATTTCTTATTAAAGCTAATATGATACTGGGCTATATCTGTTTGTCCGCCGTTGTTACCGGCAAACAGCAGCAGGTTATCACTCTGGAAGGACGGCTGGTTGTCATAACCGGCGTCGTTTGATACATTCTTAAAATCAGACACGGTAAGTTTCTCATCGTCATAATCAATTTCCAGTAGGTAAACCTCTGTATTAGGTTGTGCAGCAAGTATTCCGAAGAAAAAAAAGAAAAAGAGAAACATACGGTACATCATAGTATGGATTTTGGTCAAAGATATTAATTAGCAGGCTCACTCGAATTAAAAAACCGCCACTCATTGCTAAGTGGCGGGTTTTTCAACTAACTAACCAAATGCTATGAGCGCATCTGATATTTTAAAACGGATATGTATTCTCTGCCGTAACCTTTTCGGCGATAAGATCTCTTAAGGCCACCACGTTAGGCATGTTCTGATATTTCGTAAAACGCTTCAATCCCATCAACATCATGCGTTGTTCATCTCCTTCAGCGAAAGATACGATTCCTTCCTTAGCTTTTTGAGAAATTTTATCAACAGCGTTGTACAAATACAATTGCGCCATTGCAATTTGCTCTTTTTGGGATTCTTCTCCAGATCGCTTGGCGTTTTTCTCGGCTCGTAGTATGGCGCTTTCGGCCATATAGATCTCTATAAGTATATCGGCCGATGCCAGGAGCAATTGCTGATGTTCTTCCAGTTTCGGGCCATATTTTTGTACAGCCGAACCAGCTACCATCAGGAATACTTTTTTAAGTTTAGCGATCATAGCTTTTTCTTCTGAAAGTAATTCACTGTAATCCGGCGTTTCAAAAGAAGGAATTCCGGTTAACTCGTCTGCCACGGCCATAGCAGGCCCAAGTAGGTCTACATGTCCTTTCATAGCTTTCTTTACCAGCATCCCGACTGCCAGCATACGGTTGATCTCATTGGTTCCTTCGTAGATACGCGCAATACGGGCATCTCTCCAGGCGGCTTCCATGGGGGTGTCGGCACTAAAGCCCATCCCACCAAAGATCTGTATACCTTCGTCGCTGCAATTCTGGATATCCTCAGATACAGCCACTTTGAGTAATGAACATTCTATGGCGTATTCTTCCACACCTTTCAGCTCTGCTTCCTGATGTGTATTTCCTTCCTCCATACGAATCGAGATTCGGTCCTCAATATTTTTAGACGCCCTGTAGCAGGCACTTTCACCAGCGTAGGTAGAGGTGGCCATTTCGGCAAACTTAGCCTTTATAGCTCCAAATTTTGCGATAGGAGTCTTAAACTGAACGCGCTCATTGGCGTATTTTACAGCCGTATCGATTACCCGTCTTTGGGCATCCAGGCAGGCTCCGGCTAGTTTAATACGCCCAATATTAAGGGCGTTCATAGCGATTTTAAATCCGTTACCTCTTTCCGAAAGCATATTTTCCACCGGGACCTTAGTCTCGTTGAAGAATACTTGCCGGGTAGAAGAGGAGTGTATTCCTAATTTATGTTCTTCCTCACCCAGGGAAATACCATTCTCAGGGTCGTTTTCAACAATAAACCCGGTGATGTATTTATCGTCTTCAATTCGTGCAAAAACGATAAAAAGGTCACAAAAGCCAGCATTCGAGATCCACATTTTTTGTCCACTGATCTTGTAGTGTGTGCCATCTTCCGATAGTACGGCCTTAGTTTTACCACTGTTGGCGTCACTTCCCGCACCCGGTTCGGTAAGGCAATACGCACCAAACCATTCGCCGGATGCCAGTTTAGGAACATATTTTTGTTTTTGTTCCTCGGTACCGTAAAGCGTGATCGGCATGGTTCCTATCCCGGTATGTGCCCCAAATGCTGTCGCTATGGAACCGGTAGCGCCGGAGATGTAGTCACAAACCAGCATTGTGGTAACAAAACCCATGCCCAGACCTCCGTATGCTTCAGGCACAGCAATTCCCACAAGGCCCAGTTCTCC
>QQUG01000043.1 GCA_008501705.1 Flavobacterium sp. | reverse complement strand
TACAAAATTAGATGGTGATACTCGAGGAGGTGCAGCCATCTCCATTAAGAGCGTAGTAGATAAACCTATAAAATTTATAGGGACCGGGGAAAAATGGATGCTATAGATGTATTTCATCCGTCTCGTATGGCAGACAGGATCCTGGGTATGGGAGATGTTGTTTCCCTTGTGGAACGTGCACAGGAGCAGTTCGATGAGGAAGAGGCCAGAAAACTTCAGAAGAAAATTGCAAAGAACCAATTTGGTTTCGACGATTTCATGAAACAGATCCAGCAGGTGAAGAAGATGGGAAGTATGAAAGACCTAATTGGTATGATTCCGGGAGCCGGAAAAGCCATAAAGGATATAGATATAGACGACGATGCGTTTAAAGGCATAGAAGCTATCATCAATTCGATGACCCCAGAGGAACGATCTACTCCTGCGGTTATTAATGGAAATAGAAAAAAACGTATCGCCAAGGGAAGCGGGACTACTGTCCAGGAAGTAAATCAATTATTGAAGCAATTCAACCAAATGAGTAAAATGATGAAGATGATGCAAGGCGGCGGAGGCAGAAAGATGATGCAGATGATGAATAAAATGAAATAAGAATTTAAAGCAATTCAGATGACAATCCTCGACGGAAAAAAAGCCAGTAGTGATATAAAAGATGAGATCAAGGTAGCGGTGGATGCCATGAAATCTAAAGGCGAAAAGGTTCCGCACCTGGCTGCGGTTTTGGTTGGGGACGACGGGGCGAGCTTAACTTATGTAGGGAGTAAAGTAAGGGCTTGTGAACGTGTGGGTTTCGAATCGACGCTGGTACACTTGCCGGAGTCGACTACCGAGGAAGAACTACTTAAGAAGATCGAAGATCTTAACAACGATGATAATATAGACGGTTATATCGTACAGTTGCCTTTACCGGGCCACATAGATTCTCAAAAGGTGCTAATGGCGGTCGATCCGAACAAGGATGTGGATGGTTTTCATCCGGAGAATTTCGGTAAAATGGCCCTTGGAATGGAAACTTTCATTGCCGCAACACCTTACGGAATTATCGAATTACTGGAACGCAATAATGTTGAAACCCAAGGTAAACACGCCGTTGTGATAGGTAGAAGTAATATAGTGGGCAGGCCCATGAGTATTTTATTGAGTCGTAAAGGCTACCCCGGAGATTGTACGGTAACGCTAACACACAGCCGAACAAAAGACATGGCAGAACTTACCCGAAAAGCCGATATTATTGTTTCTGCACTGGGTGTGCCAAATTTTCTCAAAGCCGATATGGTGAAAGAAGGAGTTGTGGTTATAGATGTAGGTATTACACGTGTACCGGACCAATCGCATCCCAGAGGATATGTAATTACCGGCGATGTGGATTTTGAGAGTGTGAGTAAGAAATCCTCCTTTATAACACCGGTACCAGGAGGGGTTGGCCCAATGACCATCGCCATGCTTCTAAAAAACACCTTACTTGCACGGGAAAATAGGATAAATTAAGACCTATTCCTTGGCATTGGAAGGCAAGTATTCTTTCCGATAAATATTCACGATCACTAAAAAGAGGCTAATAAGTAAAGGCCCGAATATTAGTCCGATAAAACCAAATAGCGGCACTCCTACAATTACTCCAATTAACGTTATTAAAGGGTGAACATTATCCAATCGTTTTAATACGTATAAGCGTATGATGTTGTCTGTTGATCCCACCACGATAAGACCATATAATAGTATGCCCCAGGCCGAAAAATTATTGCCTGTTGAGAGCTCAAGAATAAAGACCGGAAGTATCCCAATAAGAGTTCCCACAAAGGGGATCATAGATCCTATTGTAACGATCACAAACCAGAAGAAGGGATCTGGAATTCCGAAGATAAAAAAACCAATCAATGCGATAATACCTTGAGCCAATGCTACCAGGGGTATTCCAAGGGCATTGGATCGCACCATAGCCTGAATCTCATTTCCTATAACTTTTAGATTGGGTTTATTAATGGGAATATAATCTCCCACCGAGTTTTTCACCATGCGGCGATTAGTAAACATATAGAACAGGATGAAATACATCAGGCCAATAGCGATCACAATATCAAAGGTGCTTCCGGCAACAGCCTGTAAATTATTGGACAACCAGTTGGAGATCGCACTAACATCGATCTGAGAGGCCAGGTCGAAGTGATATCTGGTTTCCATATCAGCCAACTGGTCTTTAAAGGCCTGGACCACCTTTTCTGAATTTTGCACGGCATTTCCAATTTTATTACCAAGCATAAAGATCACCCCGGTTACCGGGACCAGGATCCCTACAAATGAAACGATGATGAGGAAGGAAGCTGCCATGTTAGGATGCCACCCCTTGCGAACCAGCCGAAGCATCCAACCCCGCATAAGTACGTAAATGGTAATGGCTCCCAACACCCCTGAAAAATAAGGTAGCAGTTCTCTAAAAATGAGCCCGCCAATTATAATGATAAGCAGGAGAATAAAGATTTGCTGAATGATATGCTGCGGAATGGGTTTGGTCATAGAATTTTCATTTTTGTTTTAAAGATAGCGATTTCCCGATGCAATTTAATTTTGTAGGTATTTTCGTCGATTTTATGTTCTATTGGTCTAAAATTTCCTGTTTTCAGTAGTAATAATTGTACCTTTTTTAATCTAACTAATTAAATGTATTATGAAAAAGTTTATTTTAATCGCAGCACTGATATCTATAGGATTGGCTACTGCCGTAGCAATGCGAAATAACAGTGACGGACCTAAAGTTACAATCTGTCATATTCCACCGGGGAACCCTGCCAATGCACATTCAATTACTATAAGTATAAATGCATTACCGGCCCATTTGGCTCATGGGGATAGTGAAGGTCCCTGTGAAGCACAGTGTACTCTGGAAACAGATCCCGAATGTTATTGCGCTTTATTTCCTGATGATATGGAATGTAATTGATCCCGGAAAATTTATTTAGCGAAGAGTTGATCCATGTTTTTGAAGGCCTTAAACTCCAGCGCATTTCCACTGGGGTCTTTAAAGAACATGGTAGCCTGTTCGCCAATTTCCCCTTCAAAGCGAATGTAAGGTTCTATAATAAACTTTATGTTTCTTTTCTGAAGAGAATCTGAAAGTTTGCTAAAGCCAGGCATATCGAGTACCACGCCGAAGTGTGGTACAGGTACTTCTTTGCCATCCACAGGATTACTTTGTTGTTCTTCAGATGAACGCTCCTTTAAATGAATCACCAGTTGGTGGCCATAAAAATCAAAGTCCACCCAGTGATCGCTGCTTCGGCCCTCCTTACAGCCAAGAACATCGCGATAAAAGCGGCGATTTGCTTCAATATCATCTACAGGAATAGCGAGGTGAAAGGGTCTTAATTCAGTTGTCATCTTGTTCGTTTACAGTTAAATAATGGATGCTAACGGTTGCTAATTCGTTATTTGGGAATTTAGAAAAATGGGCCGGATCTGAATACAGCCCGATTTCTTTCAGAATATGATTGAAAACATCAAGCTCCAGAATATACTGGTCGCTAAAGCCATGAGTAGCATCATAGGCTGTGGCTGCGGTCTTACCAATATTTGCGGCTGCGATCTTCGGATCGATGGTATGCAATTCGATTAACAACAGTCCAAACTTACCGATATAACGCTTCCAGTTCTCGAAATGTTCTTTCAGGTTCTGTTCCACCAAAGCGTTAGGCAATCTCTCACCTCCAGAGGCGAAAGCGCCAGTACTCAAACTTGTTTCACCTTCTACAGAACCCTCGGGCATGGACCAGGGTCTGTTGTGATCGAGAAAGGTTCGCACATTCAGCAGATCGTTGAGGTTTATATCATAGCTTGACTGAATGTCTTCCTCAAGTTGTTCGGGATCTCCAATATCTCCCCATATTACCTTGGCCCAGATATCGGCCTTAACCAGGTTGGCACGAGTTGCTTTTAAAGCGGCCCGGTTAAAATCTACTCCTACCAGGAAGAGTGGGTATTCCTCCAACATACTACCGCGGTGAGTACGTTGTTCGATAACCTCGAATAGATGGATTAGAAAGGCACCGTTACCACATCCCATATCGAGGATGCCTTTGGGTTGTTCTTCAATGGGTTTATTGAAAAGTGAAATAATAATATCGTCGATCTTCTTAAAGTAGGCGGAGTGTGCACCCCCGCTTCCCCATACGTTCATTTCTCGATCTACGTGGATCTCGGATGCAGTGGTCACGGAACTCTTAAAGATAAGGGCATTCCCAAACATTAATTCGTCCACCCGCCTAAATGTGGGGATGTAAGAAACGGTAACTCCATAGGCGGTGGACCGTCTTGCAAAAAACAACCCTTTGTCTGTAAACCGGTAGTGATCGTTCTTTTTTTGGAACCAACCCAGAAAGGTGAAAAAATCCAAAAGTTTGCTGAAACTTACAGGGTCTTCATGAAATTCGTCTGCACTGAAGGAAGCTTCCATGAAATATTTATGAAACATCCCGTCCATCCCCAGGAATACAGAGATCGGACCCACTAATACTCCTTCAATATGTTTTTCTATCTGAATTTCAACCTCCCGTTCCATTTCATCTTCGGATGTGGGTGAGTAATCTCCATTCTTATATTTATTGAAGATCCTGTTCAGGATGGTGAACTGTTCCAGTTCGAAATGTCGCGGGTGAAACTCGGAAGAAATTTTCATAAAATTCACCACATCTTCGTAGCGATTCGCCATTGAAAACCCAATACGGCTCTTGTCATTCACACCCAGCGTCACCGAATTATCGTGCCGGTTGATTTCGTAGTCAAGCCAACCCTGTGATGCCAGCATCCGAAGGCTGATATTCAAATACCCTTCATTGGCAGAAAAATGATCACAAAGAGATTGTAACAAACATTCCTTTTTCTCAAGTAAGTAATCTAAAACACCTTTTTCGTGAAGGGCGGTTACCACCGGGGCGAAAGCGATTCCATCCAGGTGACGGAAAAGTTCACTGCGATACAAGGATTTTTCTGCAATTGAAAGCATATATCAGGTTGTCAGCTATGTAAATATATACCTTTTCGTGTTATTTTATTACATGCTTATAATCTGTTCCAGATATCCAGATATATTTTCCAGTCACCATTCTCCTTACGCCAGATGATCACATATTTACCCTTGAAATCGGTAACCTTTTTATCCTTGTTTGTAATACTTCCCTCGTAATAACCATAGTCGTAGGCGTACTTATTCAATATCCTTATTTCCACAGGCGTGACCTTATGGTAGAGGTTGCTTGCACCTTCTGAAAAATTCCATCTTTTTTCTATTTCCGCCCGCCCTGAAATAATATCCGAATTACCCGGGAAGATCTTCCCGTCAGCTGTGTAAAAACTTGCGATCTTTGCTGCGTCGGCATTCATATAGGCCTCCGAAAAAGCCTTAACCTTCTCCCTTATCTTTTCTTCCTCGGTAATTGCGAGTCGTTTTTTGCAAGCGATCTTCCAGGTAGGATAACTAAAAGACTCTGCTGTGTCCACCCATTCACCTAACCAGTTATAACCTAATTCGTTTATGTTGCTGAATGTTATCCTGTAAAAACCATCCATACCATTGGGCGCCTTCTGCTCCCTGTACAGCACGATGCTATCGCCTCTTTTGCCACCTTCCCAGGCAGGTAGTTTTGTAGTAGGGGATTTATTCGAATAGTAGTGTACATACCACTTACTGCTGTCGGCTATGAACTGTCTAATACTACCGCTATGGCTCCCATCCGGTTTATAGGTTTCGTCCTGAACAGCGGTACCGTCCATTATGTATTTCCATTTCCAGACAATATTTTCCGGATCTGCCCAGCTTCCGTCCTGGTTCCTCAGTGTAGATACGCAATCGCAGGTCCCTATGAGCGGCACGTAATCTGCCAACTCTTGCGGAGCTTCAGGGTTTATTTTTCCGTACGGATTAGAAGAATCTGCCGAATATTTCCCCTGGGCCGTGGCCATTAAAATGGAAACGAAATACAGGATGAGGTAAATAAAAGTTTTCATAGGTGATAAAATTTTATGGATGAACATTCTACCTCTAAGATACGATCTCACAGGTTTACCTCATTCACAATAAAACCTTAAATGCAGAGAGCGGGCCTTATTTTGCAGCAAGTGTAGCTAAATGTATGGGCAAGTTGCGGTAAATGACACAATTCTTGCTGTAAAAATTGACCGGATCACGATATATAACTTCGAACTTTCCCGAGGTAACTTCGGCTAACGGGTATTTCCAGTTTATTTTTCAGAAGTAAAAGAGGAGAAGGAGAAGTACTAAGTTCAGCTGCCATTTTCATATTTACGATGGCTTTTCGGTGTACCCTTATAAATGGACGTTGCAGTTTTTCTTCCAAAGTCTTTAAGCTGCTGCGCATGGTATAGGATTTCCCGTCTTTTAAATGAACCTTCACACAATAGTCATCCGCCTCTATCCATACTATTTCTTCCACCAGGATTATTTTGCGTTTATTACCGATTTTGATATTTAGAACGGAGGTCTTATCGTTCATCTTAAGTTTCAACTGATTGTATAATTTCAGGTTCTCATCCTTGATCTCGGAAAGTTCCTGAACTTTGAACTGCAATTTCTCATTAAGGAAGTAAAAATGGAGGATGATAGCAATGGCACTATAGCCGAGTATGTAGATGGGTGCCTTCTGAAATATGAAAAACACCAGGTATTCGTTAACAAATAACCCTAAATCGAATCCACTGTCGTGCAGCAACACCTGAAGGATCGCTATTAGTACAATATTTACCGCAACCAGAAAGATGATAAACAGACCGTATTTCAGAAAATATCCAAATCCGAAGGATTTACGTATGCTTTGCCGTCGTGCAAACTGAAAGAGGAAAAGTCCTAAACATAACCATAAGATCCATCGGTAGGCCTGTGTTTTCAGTACATCGAAAAAAGTGATTCCCTGAGCAAGATCGTATTTCCGAATATAAAATAACTGCTGAAAGGTTTCGAAGGCAATGGCCATTATCAATAAAATTATGATGACAACAAAACTGCGCCTGGGATTTGAGATCGACTTCATAGAAAACATTCTGAAAAAGTAACAAAAAAGCCTCTTAAAAAGAGGCCTTTGCTAAATTATTCTTCCGAAGCGGTGTCCGCTTCCTCTTCGTCTGCATCCCAGCCCACCATGAAATATTTAAAGGTGGCGGTATCCGGAATCTGCGAAGCTTCTATCTTCGCATTATAGTTATAACGGATGTTCTCAGGCAATTGTTTCTTGTCTATAGTTATAAAAACATCGCTGTCTTTAATAAAGATAACTACCGAATTGATAGCATTCTCGATAGCCACGATCTCATAATTCGCCTTTAGTTCACCAAAAGTACTTCCTTTTCCCAGACCTTTGTCTGTGATATAACGCTCGTCGAAGATCTGGATATTGGTGATCACAGAATTGGGGTCTTTTTCATCTTCCGGAGATAATAACATGAGTTTCTTCCCTCCTTTTTCGTAGATCTCAACCTCTCCCTGCGTCTCGGGAGCATCCTCGATCTGCCCAACTTTTACAATCGAATCGTTTGCAAATATCGAATCCAGTTGTCGCATCTGGGTCTTTTTATTGAGTTGTCCAATACTTCCGTTTCCAATTAAGAACGGATCTGTTTCTTTACCACATTGTGTTAATAATACGGCAACGATGGACGCAAATAATAGAGCTTTTTTCATTGAGTTATTTATTATGTTGTTTGTGAGATTATTATCGTTATTTAAGCATTTTTGTTAGTATTCCGAGGACACTTCGTATAACCGTGGGGCTGGTAAGCACTTTTTCCAAAGAGCTTTTTCCACGTCTTCTGGAAGTGCTTCTGCTACGCCGGGAACTCGATTGCTGTGCTGCCTTTTGTTCCTTTAGCGCCTTTTCTTTGGCTTCTTCCTTATTGGCCGTTTCGATCTTTTTGTTGAGCAACTCATAGGCGCTTTCGCGATCCAGTTCTTCGTTGTATTTTTTAATGAGTTTAGAATCGGCCAGTAGATCTTCAAGTTCGTCGTCTTCCAGAACATCCATCCGGCTCATAGGTGCTCGTAGCAGGGTTGCTGCCAGTGGAGTAGGGATCCCCTTTTCATTAAGTGCAGAAACCAGTGCTTCGCCAATTCCCAGGGAAGTTAAAACTTCGTCTGTTTTATAATATTCTGAGATCGGGTAATTTTCGGCCGTAAGTTTGATCGCCTTTCGATCCCGTGCGGTAAATGCCCGCAACGCATGTTGGATCTTTAAACCTAACTGACTCAATACCGCATCGGGCACATCGGTTGGGTTTTGAGTTACAAAATACAATCCAACGCCTTTAGAGCGAATAAGTTTAACTATACTTTCTATCTGGTCCAGCAAGGCGTCGCTGGCTTCTTTAAAGATTAAGTGAGCTTCGTCTATAAAGATCACTAGTTCCGGCCTTCCACTATCACCCTGTTCCGGGAATGTACTGTAAACTTCGGCCAGGAGGCATAACATAAAGGTTGAGAATAATTTAGGTCTGTCCTGAATATCGGTTAAGCGAACGATATTGATATACCCCATTCCGTTTTCATCCACCCGTAGCAGATCGTCTGTATCGAAGGATTTTTCCCCGAAAAAGAGATCCCCGCCCTGCTGTTCAAGTTCGACGATCTTTCTTAAAATAGCTCCCGACGAGGCCGGAGATATACGGCCGTATTCCCGGGCGATCTCTGCTTTGCCTTCTTCGGTGGCATACTGTAGAATTTTCTTGAAATCCTTCAGATCCAGTAAGGGTAACTTATTATCGTCGCAATATTTAAACAAAATTGAGATAATACCTGCCTGTGTTTCTGAAACACCCAGGATACGCGAGATGAGAACCGGCCCGAATTCACTAACGGTAGCTCGCAACCGAACACCGTTTTGTTTGGACAGTGTAAGGATCTCTACAGGGAATTTTTTAGGTTCGAAGGGGATACCGATATTGGCATGTCGCTCATCGATCTTAGGATGTCCCGGACTAGGCTGCGCGATCCCACTAAGGTCGCCCTTCATGTCCATAAGAAGTACAGGAATCCCTTTTTCGGAAAGATTTTCAGCCAGTACCTGCAGGGTTTTGGTCTTACCCGTTCCCGTAGCACCCGCGATAAGTCCGTGCCGGTTTAAGGTTTTCAAGGGTATACGCACTAGAGCATTTGTTACTGCTTCACCGTCCAGCATACCTGCACCAAGAGTGATCGCATCGCCTTTTGTCTTATATCCATCATTTATGTGATCGAAAAATACCTGAGTATCTGCCATTTTTCAAATTTTGGTTAAAAATAGCGATTGTGCCTAAGCTATTGAAATATTCTTTACTTTAAAATCTTAAATTTTAGATTATGAAGACCATTAATTCAAGAATTTTCGTGCTGCTGTTATTTATTCTCTTTAATTCCTGTGGAGATTCACTCTGGTACACCGAGGATGACGGAAATGCACTCCCTCCCGGATTCGAATATCACCTAAATGAACCCGAATTTTTGGCGGCCCAGTCTACTACAGATCCGCGCCAGGCATTCAGTAAGATCGTGAAAGTTGGTGAAATGTACTTTCTTTCAGGACAGATCGGAAAAGACCCTACGACCAACCAATTAGTGCCGGGCGGCATTGAAGCCGAGACCAGGCAGGCTATAGAAAATATTAAAACAGTTTTGGCCGAATATGGAGTATTGATAGATAACGTGGTCAAGGTGACTGTGATCCTCGACGATATAGAGGATTTTGCGGCCTTCAATAGCATCTTTATGGAGTACTTTCCGCAGAAACCTGCCAGAACAACATTTGCCGCAGAATCACTTGCTAAAGGTGCCAAAATTGAGATCGAAGTGATCGCTGTTCAAAAACCAATTATTCGGGACTAGTTGGTGTTATTTTTAATAATGTAACCCCTATCTTTGCAGCCTATGCAAGATGAGGTACAAAAGCAAGTTGATAAAGGGCTGATGCTCCCCTTAATGGAAGAATTCTACACCATTCAGGGAGAAGGCTTTCACAAGGGTACGGCAGCTTATTTCATTAGAATAGGAGGTTGTGATGTAGGATGTCACTGGTGTGATGTAAAAGAGAGTTGGAATCCCGCAATTCATCCCCCGACAGGAGTAGATAAAATTGCCGATAATGCCGAAAAATTTACCAAAACAATTGTGGTGACCGGGGGAGAGCCTCTTACCTGGGATATGGGGCCATTAACAAGGCTTTTAAAAGAGAAAGGGTTAGATATACATATTGAGACATCAGGAGCCTATCCTTTAACCGGTAGCTGGGATTGGATCTGTCTATCACCAAAGAAGATAAAGTTACCTGTAGATGAGATATACCCCAAGGCAGACGAATTAAAAGTAATTGTTTATAACAGGGATGATCTGCGGTTTGCCGAGGAGCAGGCTTTAAAAGTTTCAGAAAAATGCCTGCTTTATCTTCAGCCCGAATGGAGCAAGAGGGATAAAGTGATGCCACTAATTGTGGACTATGTTATGGCTAATCCCAAATGGAAAGTTTCATTACAAACCCACAAATATTTAAACATCCCCTGATTTTTACCAGAGGATGTTTGTATTCTGAAAGAAACTTCTATTTCGTAAATGGGATCTTCACACGGGTGTTCCCCCAGCCCAAATGCATATCAACACCATTATCACTTTCTTCGAAAGCAATGGCGAAAGCTTCAATACTTTCCTTGGCTGTCGTAGCCGGAACCGTAATCCTGGCGACATCATTAGCTTCATCGTACGAATAGGATCCCCAAACATTTAGATCGCTGCTAATGATCGCTGTCCATTCGTTCTCACCCGGAATGGTATAAAATGTATACGTGCCAGCCTTTACAGTGGTATCACCAAGACTCATATCGGTGTACAGAGTAAGCTCGGTGGCCTCATTGGCACCTGTGCGCCATACATTGCCAGGTTTCGCCAGGGAAGCCACTTCACGACCCTTAAGTTGAGGGCGGCTATAGGTGATTTTGATCAGTTTATCCGAGACCCTGTAACTTGACGGATAAGAGGCTACATCCATAGGACTCTTATCGAGATCGGAGAATTTTTGGGCATATAATGTGTCTGAAATAGTAAGACTTAGTGCCAAAACGATTAAAAAAAGGAATTTTTGTTTCATAATTGTGTTTTTTAGATGGTGAAAGTTACATTAAATCTTTCCTGTCTAAATAAAATTTTGTGTGAAAGTTTACTTAAAAAACGGGCCTAAGTTGGTGGTATCAGGCACTTATTTCCAACTGTATAAATTCAGGCTGAAATTATAGTGCCAAAACCACAATTTTTTTCACAAAAACTTGTTAATAACTTCACAGCTTAAATAGGCGTAAACCCTATATTTTATTAGGGGTTTTGTTATATTTGTTTGTTATCGAAAATCTGAAATAATTACCTAACATATGAAGGACGAGAAAGAGATAAAAGTATATGGTGCGGATAGCATTCAGGCACTGGAAGGAATGGAGCATGTACGCATGCGCCCCTCTATGTATATCGGGGATGTAGGCGTACGTGGTTTGCATCATTTGGTGTATGAGGTTGTTGATAATTCCATCGATGAGGCAATGGCTGGTTATTGTGACACCATAGATGTCTGGATTAACGAGGATAATTCAATTACTGTAAAAGACAATGGCCGGGGTATTCCGGTCGATCTACATAAAAAAGAGGGAGTTTCTGCCCTGGAGGTAGTTATGACCAAGATCGGAGCCGGAGGGAAGTTCGATAAGGATTCTTACAAGGTTTCGGGAGGATTGCACGGGGTAGGTGTATCTGTTGTGAACGCCTTGTCCGGTAGCCTGAAAGCTACGGTTCACCGCGATGGGAAGATCTGGGAGCAGGAATATGAGCGCGGTAAGACCTTGTATCCGGTAAAATCGGTTGGTGAAACCGACTACCGCGGAACACTAGTTACATTTAAGCCCGATTCTGAGATCTTTCAGCAAAGCCTGGAGTATAACTATGACACCTTATCCAATCGTTTACGTGAATTGTCCTTCCTGAACAAAGGTCTTACAATTACCATTACCGATAAACGCAACAAGGATGAGAAAGGCGAGTTTATAAATGAAACCTTTCATTCTGAAGAAGGACTCAAGGAATTTATCCGTTACCTGGATGGAAATCGTGAACCGCTGATCGCTGAGGTGATCTCTATGGAAGGAGAGAAAAACGATATTCCCGTGGAAGTTGCTATGGTGTATAACACTTCTTTTAACGAGAACTTGCATTCTTATGTAAATAATATCAACACTCATGAAGGGGGAACTCACTTATCGGGTTTCCGTAGAGGATTGACCACTACTTTAAAAAAATATGCAGACAATTCCGGGATGCTGGACAAGCTCAAGTTCGATATTGCAGGAGATGATTTCCGCGAGGGGCTTACAGCAATTGTTTCGGTAAAAGTTGCCGAACCACAGTTTGAAGGTCAGACTAAGACAAAACTTGGAAACAGGGAAGTTACATCGGCTGTGAGTCAGGCAGTTTCAGAAATGCTTGAAAATTACCTGGAAGAGCATCCAAACGATGCAAAAACCATCGTACAAAAAGTTATTCTGGCTGCACAGGCACGCCATGCCGCTAGAAAAGCGCGCGAGATGGTACAGCGAAAAACCGTGATGAGCGGTGGAGGCTTGCCAGGTAAATTATCTGATTGTTCTGAACAAGATCCCGAAAAATGCGAAGTCTTCCTGGTGGAGGGAGATTCGGCGGGAGGTACAGCCAAACAAGGACGGGACAGGAACTTCCAGGCAATTTTGCCACTACGGGGTAAGATCCTCAATGTGGAAAAGGCCATGCAGCACAAGGTGTTCGAAAATGAAGAGATCCGTAATATTTTCACGGCTCTCGGAGTGACTATCGGTACCGAGGAAGACAGTAAAGCGCTGAACCTGGAAAAACTTCGATATCACAAGATAGTGATCATGTGTGATGCCGATGTGGATGGTAGTCATATTGCTACCCTCATCCTTACCTTCTTCTTCCGGTATATGAAAGATCTTATTGAAGCCGGTCACGTATACATCGCGACTCCGCCACTATACCTGGTGAAAAAAGGTGCGAAAAAAGCCTATGCCTGGAATGATAAGGAGCGGGATTCCCTGAACGAAGAATTTGGTGGAAGTGCTACCATTCAGCGTTACAAGGGACTTGGGGAAATGAATGCCGAACAGCTCTGGGAAACTACCATGAAACCGGACAACAGAACCCTGCGGCAAGTAACCATAGACAATGGTACCGAAGCAGACAGGGTGTTCTCTATGTTAATGGGGGATGAAGTACCACCTCGTAGAGAATTCATTGAGAAAAACGCGGTTTACGCAAATATAGACGCATAGAAAAATTAGTGTATTTATAAAGAGCCCTGCCAATGTGCGGGGCTTTATATTTTCGGGGATTCTCAAGTGAATATCAAATAGATAATTGTATTTTTGCAGCGCAAAATTGAATCATTAAATAAAAACCTTTATAACATGAAAATAACTGTAGTTGGAGCAGGTGCAGTAGGTGCTAGTTGTGCCGAATATATTGCGATCAAGGACTTTGCAAGCGAAGTTGTTTTACTCGACATCAAGGAAGGATACGCCGAAGGAAAGGCGATGGACCTGATGCAAACAGCCTCCCTTAATGGGTTCGATACAAAGATAACAGGAACCACTAACGATTATTCGAAAACTGCAAATAGCGATATTTGCGTGATCACCAGTGGTATTCCCAGAAAACCCGGGATGACTCGTGAAGAACTTATCGGGATCAATGCCGGGATCGTAAAAACTGTATCGGCCAGCCTTATCGAACACTCTCCAAATACGATCATGATCGTGGTAAGTAACCCTATGGATACCATGACCTACCTGGTACATAAAACGACCAGTCTGCCAAAGAACCGTATTATTGGTATGGGTGGAGCATTGGATAGTGCCCGATTTAAATATCGCCTTGCTGAAGCTTTAGGAGCGCCTATTAGCGATGTTGACGGAATGGTGATCGGTGGACATAGTGATAAAGGTATGGTGCCGTTAACGCGTCTCGCAACCCGAAACAGTGTACCGGTTTCCAAATTTATATCTGAAGAAAGATTGAACCAGGTAAAGGAAGATACCAAGGTTGGGGGAGCTACACTTACCAAATTGCTGGGTACTTCAGCCTGGTATGCACCAGGGGCTGCTGTTTCCGGTCTGGTACAGGCGATCGCCTGCGACCTGAAAAAAATGTATCCGTGTTCAACCCTATTGGAAGGAGAATACGGCCTAAATGATCTGTGCATTGGTGTACCTGTAATTTTAGGTAGAAACGGAATTGAAGAGATCGTTGAGATAGAATTAAGCCAGGCGGAAAAGGATCATATGAAAGAAAGTGCCGAAGGAGTTAGTAAGACCAACGACTTGCTGGACGTATAAATTCATAATATTCATATATTTACAAAAGCTGCCTATTGGCAGCTTTTTTGTTTAATACAATTATATGCTTCGGAAATTAGTACTACTTGGATTATTGATAATCAGTTTAAGCTACGTGAGCTGCGATTTAGCCGCTCAGAAAGCCGATAAGAGAATTTCGGCAACACTGAAACTGGTCACGGATAATCCTTCGGAAAAGGAATATCAACAGGCGATCATTGCACTGAAAGACCGATTTCGGAAGTTGGGAAATCCCATTAAGGAGATCAAGTTGGTTTCCGAAGAAAAAATAATAGTCGAGATAGAAACATCCGGTGAAGTAGAGGCTGTTCAGAAATTTTTAACCACTTCGGCCAGACTGGAATTCTTCAGTTCCTATAAAACCGAAGAGATGATGCCCTTTGTGCGGGCTGCAAATACGCTGCTTGCCAATACAGATTCCAGGGAAAAAAATCCACTATTATCGAAGATCAACATGCCAAATTTCGATTATGGTGCGGAGATGTTTCATGTACAGGTTACCGATACTGCCGAGATCTTTCAATATCTAAGTATACCGGAAGTTCGCGCCTTACTTGAAATGGGCAAGGAAGATACCAAATTCCTCCCGGGTAAGTTAATTCCGGAGACTGATATGGTGTCATTTTATGCCCTGGATAATGAGCGTGGTGTTGCACCCCTGGACGGAACCTATGTTACCGAAGCCTCTATGTCCTACGATCAAGTTGGACGACCAACCATTAATATTGTAGTGAATCCGGAAGGCGCAAAAATATGGGCACAGATGACCGAGACCGCATTTATACAGGGGTCCCAGATCGCTATTGTGATAGATGATGTGGTGTACTCGGCTCCTGGAGTTGTGGCCGGCCCGATTACGGGTGGCAGGTCTCAAATTGCCGGTGATTTCACTGAAGCGGAGGCACAGGAACTCGCTTTGCTAATAACATCCGGGGCAATCCCAAAAATGAAGCTTTTGGAGATTTCTTCAGAACCTATCAATTAAATGAACGACAAATCGGCTACTGAAGTTTCTATATCCGCTTGTCAATCAGTCTGTTTTATTTCCAAAATATGACATTTTAGCTACCCTCTTTCAATGTATTCCTCACTGTTTTTTGTTCAGATTTTAAAAAGAAAATAATTGTCATTTCCTTTTTGAAAACCTATATTTGCACGTTTTTAAAACCATATAAATACCGATAGAATGCAAAATAAAGGACTAGTTACCGCATTTGCTATAATCTTTGGACTGGTGAGTTTGTACCAGCTTTCTTTTACATTTATAGCGAATAAAGTCGAGGGTGACGCAGAGGTTTATGCAAAGAATATGTATGACGGGAGTGAACCGGAAGCACGCATTGAAGCCGAGACAAAATATATAGATTCTGTTGCCAACGACCCGGTTTTTCTTGGGTTCAGCTATGACGATGCCAAAGAAAAAGTACTTAATAAAGGACTAGACCTAAAAGGGGGTATCAATGTGATACTTCAGGTTTCTGTAGAAGACATCCTGCGAGGCTTGGCAAACAATTCTAAAGATCCTGCGTTCAACCAGGCTTTAGAGAATGCTAAAGAACTTCAGAAGAATAGTCAGGACACGTACCTCGAATCCTTTTTCCAGGCCTTTGAAGCAATCCCTGGTGATAACAAGTTAGCTTCTACCGGTATCTTCTTCAACAAAAACCTTGAAGATGATATCAACCGAGACGATACAAACGAAGAAGTTCAGGCCGTGCTTACCCGTAAAGTGGACGAAGCCATGGTATCTGCCTTTGAAGTACTGAGAAAACGTATCGATAAATTTGGAGTTACACAACCAAACTTACAGCGATTAGGTAACTCCGGACGTATCCTGGTTGAATTACCCGGTGCCAAGGATATCGAAAGAACCAAGGCACTTATCACTCAAACAGCACAACTCGAATTCTGGGATGTGTACCAGGTAGATCAGCTGCAAAACTTTCTCATTAGTGCAGATGCGAAATTAAAAGAAATTTTAGCTCCCGAAGTAGACGAAGAAGTTCAGGACACCACGGCTACAGATACAGACACCGAAGGGATTGAAGATCTTATCGGAGGAGAAGAGGTTGATGAGCAGGCCGATCCGGCCAAAGCCAACCCTTTATTGTCTAAATTTATTTCCTTCGGAAGAAGTGGTACACCGGAAATTGCAAGTGTTCGAACTACAGACACCGAGATCGTATTGGAATACCTTCAGAACCCACAAGTGGCTCAGTTGTTACCTAACGATCTGCGTTATGTGAAGTTTGTATGGGGTATCGAAAAGACTTTAACAACTACAGATGGTGAGACAGTTGCTTACCAGGACCTATACGCTTTAAAGCGTGATCGTACCCTAGCACCGCCATTAAGTGGAGGTGTGGTAACCGATGCTGCTCAATCTTACGATCAGGCCGGCCGTGTTTCTGTGGATATGCAGATGAACGGTAAAGGTGCCAAGATATGGGAGGATATGACCGGTGCGGCATATTCTAACGGAACTCAGATCGCAATCGTTCTGGATGACATTGTGTATTCGGCACCCGGAGTTAGCAGTGGACCTATTGCTGGTGGACGTAGTTCTATTACTGGTGATTTTAGCATTAATGAAGGACAGGATCTGGCGAATGTACTTCGTGCAGGTAAACTGCCTGCTTCTGCCGATATTATTCAGGCGGAATACGTAGGACCTACATTAGGTCAGGAAGCCATAGACAGTGGTGTTCTTTCCTTTTTATTAGCCTTAGGGTTTGTATTGTTGTGGATGATCTTTTACTATGGAAAGGCCGGTATTTTTGCCGATATCGCTCTGGTAGTGAATATACTTTTCATCTTTGGAGT
>QQUG01000168.1 GCA_008501705.1 Flavobacterium sp. | reverse complement strand
CGGGAGATAACACCGCAAAACTTGAAGCACTGGCAGCAAAGTATCGAGATAAATTTCAGCAAGAAAAATTTACTTTCGAGACCATATTCGATTTCGATGTATTTATCGATGCCATTGCCCAGACAGTAAGTGCAAAGAATATCGACCTGATTATAATGGGCACCAATGGCGCAACCGGTGCTAAGGAGGTTATTTTTGGAAGCAATACACTACAGGTGATCCGCAATATAGGTTGTCCTGTGCTGGCCATTCCTGAAGATTTTGAATATAAACCTTTACAAAAGGTTTTACTTAGCGTCCACAACAATCAAATTCCATCCCGGACTGCTATGGCTCCGCTGGTTCAATTATTTGGAATGCATGAATTTGAATTCCATATTTTGGGCATCTATGAATCGGGTTGTACGAAAGATGAAGAAAAAGAACTACAAAATAAAATAACTAATCTATTACCCGGAACATCCCCTCTCTACCATAAAATTGAAAACATTCCGGCATCCATGGCCATACAGTCCTTTACGCAACTTGAGGGAGTTGATATGCATGCGGTGCATATAATAGAACAGTCGTTTCTGGACAGGTTTCTCCGCGGCTCTGATGATTCGAAGTTAAGTTATGGTACCGAGGTTCCGTTGCTGGTTTTAAAGGCTTAAAAAACCGTCTTGTCGTTTATAATTTTTATAAAAATATAGCTAGGATTACAATTCGAACTCCGACGATTTCTGCTGCCTCCAGCAATTGAGGTTATAAAAAGTGGTTTCGGCGATCTTTTCCAGCGCTTCCCGGGTTGCGAATGCCTGATGTGGAGTGAGCAGGACATTAGGGTGATTCAACAGGTCGAGAAATAATTTATCTTTCAGCTTATCCCCAACCCTGTTATAAAAATATATACTTCCCTCCTTCTCATATACGTCTGAAGCATATCCACTTAGTTTACCACTATCCAGGGCCTGCAGAACTGCTCGTGTATCTACAATGGCTCCGCGGGCGATGTTAATAAGGCGGGCACCATCCTTCATCCCGGTGATCACTGTTTCATCAATAAGATGGTGAGTTTCTGAAGTCAGCGGCAGACTTATCATTATGATATCACATTTCTTCTGAAGCTCTTTTTTAGAAAGATAAGTAAGACCTGTTTCCTGCTCCAGAGCCGGGTTTGGATGTATATCATTGGCATAGATCTCACAGCCGAAACCATGCAGTATTCTCGCAATCACACTACCTATTGCTCCTGTTCCCAGAATTCCCACTTTCTTTCTATGCAAGTCGAAACCTACAAGATGGGACAAAGTAAAATCCTGAGCTTTCATCTGGTTATTTGCACGTACAATATTCCTGTTAAGGGACAACAAAAGAGCGATAGCGTGTTCGGCAATGGCATGCGGAGAATAAGCCGGGGCATTAGCAACTTTGATATTGAATTTTCGGGCGGTTTTAAGATGTACATTATCAAAGCCGGTGGATCTCAGTGAGATATATTTCACCCCGAAATCATGAAGTTTTTCAAGAACATTGGTCGAGGCATCATCTGCAGAAAAAATTGAAATAGCGTCGAATCCCAATGCTTTCATTGCGGTATTGGTGGTAAGTCTGTCCGGTGACAAGATCATTTCCAGACCTTTGGTATTAGCCCTCTTTAAAAAGGGGATCTCGAAATCTTTGGCGCTAAAGACTAGTAATTTCATTCGGGGACAATAACAAGTTCATTTTCCTGGAGGGTTTTAAGTAAGGTTCGCACATAATCATTTACGTTCCTGTCCGTATCGTAAGGATCAACCACATCGAAATTAGCACGCCAAAGTAATTCGCGTTCTTTCCCAGGACAGAGACAGAATACTGTTGTCTCCGTATGATAAACTCGATACGATTCGGTTTGTTTCTTGGAATACACCTCCTGGTTTATTCGGTAATAATCTTTAAAATTCTGAAAATCGTTTGCAAATCCACGAACCGCCTGAACTGTATTCACTTTATCTTCAGAACCGGTGACTTTAGAGATCAGAACTGAGTCGAATCCTGCATCCAGCAACCTACTCTCTATTTTATTGAGTTCTTCCTCGGTCCTGTCGGAATCTGTAAAAGAATCTCCAAAAAAATCGATGCTTCTTACTGCAATGACATTTTCTTTTTCAATGGCGGCGGCTAATTTATCCTCGAAGGTCCTTCTCAATTGAGAATCTGTGCTCATCCCGATCACCAGGATCTTATTAGCTTCGTACACCGGCGTGTCCGGACTCTCCCACTGATTTACCAATTTGGTGGAAGAGCAGGAGCTCAATATGAACAGAAAACCAAGTAAGTACATTAACTTTTTCATAGTAGATAGCATTAAGGTCTGGGTTTAAGTAATTTTCGCTGCTTTTTTTCTTTCAGTATAATTTTTATGAGTTTAAAAACCCGGCGTTTCAGTTTCTTAAAACTGGAAATAAACCCAACGGCTTCAAACATCAACTGATAATGGGCTGTCTTGTATTCGTCTTCCTCATCAGGGATATCGATATCGTCTACAAGGGTTTCAAGTACATTCGAGTGATTTTCAAGTTTCGTTAAAAGTACTTTTATTTTTTTCTTGTAATCGCTCAACTCTACAGCGAGTTCTTTACTCTCAGCAAAGGCATTTTTATTTAGTAACTCCAGGGTGTGGCTTTTTATGAGATCTGAAAGAAATTGTATCTCGTCCTTTATAAATTTTAATTCTGAAATACAATTTACAGTGTCCTCATGAAGTCCGTCCGGACTTCGCCACTCGATATATTTTATGGATGACGGATTAAAATTCATGACTAATTTTTTTTTTGAAAGGCAGGAAACATGATCTCAATCCCATTTCCTGCCTTGTTTTAGAAGTTATTCAATCTCAATCTTCTTCTTAGGCTGATCTATGGCTACTGTATCTTTAGCCAGTTGCAGATTCAGCACACCGTTGTTGTAGGTTGCCTTAACCTCTAAATCCTGATTTACTGTGTTAGGCACTTTAATTTTACGGTCGAAAGAATTATAATTGAATTCTTTTCGAGTATAACCTTCCACATCTTCTTCCACTGTTTCTTTTTCTTTTGAAGCAGAAACATGTAACACGTCATTCTCAAGTGAAACTCCGATCTCATCTTTTGAGAAGCCGGGAATAGCTAATTCAATGTCGTAGGAAGAATCACTTTCCTTTACGTTCATTGGAGGAATGCTTTTTCCATCCTCAAAGAAATCATCTTCGAATAGATCACTTGTCTCAAACCAAGTAGGAATACCACGATCTATAAGTGGTAACCTTCTTCTAAATTTAATAAGTGACATAACAATAAATTTTAAAATTGATATTCGTTATCAATCACATAAAAGTAGCAAGTTAGCCGATTTAAGACTATGATATTCGTCAGTTTTAACCAGCTGTAAGATGTTAAAAATGGAGTTGAATGTTAAACCATCAAAGTTACGGTATCTAACAAATGAGGTGCTTGAACGCGCCATTGATAGGTGTCCTGGATCTTTGTTCGTAAGGCATCCCGTGCCGAAGGTTCGCCGTGGATCAGGAAAGTTTGTTCAGGTATGTTTTTTATTTCTGAAAGCCAATTAAGAAGCTCCCCCTGGTCCCCATGTGCCGAAAGGCTCTCGATGTGGTGAACCGAAGCTTTTACCGGGTAGTATTTACCGAAGATCTTTAGTTCATGTGCCCCTTCCAGTAATTGACGCCCGCGGGTACCTTCTGCCTGAAATCCCACCAATAGCACTGTAGTTTCTTGCTTATCCACCAATTGTTTCAGGTAGGTAAGCACGCGACCTCCTGTAACCATCCCACTACCAGCTATCACAACCTTTGGCCTGGGATCGTCTATGGTTTCCCAGGTTTCTCGATAGGAGGTAATAATCTCCATCCTGTCCTGTACCGCATTAAATTCACTAGCAGGAAGCTTATGCCAGTCTGGGAATTGTTCGAATACAGACAATACATTATTTCCCATGGGACTATCGATAAAGATTGGGATATTGGGGATCCTGTTTTCCTTGTACAGCTTATACAGCAGATACATTAATACCTGTAAGCGCTCCACGGCAAAGGACGGGATAATAAGAGTTCCTCGGTTATGAAGCGTTTTATGGACCAGTTCTGTCAATAACTCGCTCACACTTTCCTGAGGATGCAATTTATTTCCATATGTACTTTCCACAAACAGATAATCGGCCCACTCGGGCTTCTGGGGTGGATTGAGTAAGTGGTCATGGCTACGTCCAATATCACCGGAAAACACAAATAACTTATCGAAGATCTGGATCTCGATGAAGGTAGAACCAATAATATGACCATTATATCGATAACGACATTTTATATGCTCACTTAGCTCTATCCACTCATCCTTCTCAACACTATTAAAAAAACGCATGCTG
>QQUG01000099.1 GCA_008501705.1 Flavobacterium sp. | reverse complement strand
AAGGTAAAGTGAAAATACCAGTACCATCCATACAGGCAGTATTCAATTACGGGCGTATTTTTAATAAAAAAAGAGCCCTCCGAAGAGGGCTTTTTTCAATTTATATTTCCGAAAATTATCTTACGATGATCTTCGCGGTTTGATAAGAACTGGAAGTTCTGTCACCCATTTGGATGAAATAAACTCCGTCTGCAGCATAAGACATGTCTAGTTGATATACATATCTGTCGCCTTTCTTCTCAAGATTATTAAACGCTAAGGTTTGCCCAAGCTGATTGTAAATTCTAATAGAAGCTACCCCATCGAATGGAGTGATCAGAGTTACCTCGAATTGCTTCCCTGGTTTTGAAACCACTAATAGTTCTGAATTGGCCAACTCGTTATCTCCGGTTCCAAGTGATCCCACATTTGCCGTGTAATCTTCTGTTTCACCATATTGAGTGGTTGCACAAGCATCTCCAGGTACAGGATCATTCCAGTTAGATTTGGCACGCATTCTGTGCGATCCGGTTGTTGCGTTAGCAGGCACCACAAGATCGAATGTTTCTGTATACGTTCCTGCTGCTTGTCCGTCTGCAATTTCATAATTATCCACTACAAGTTCGTTGGCAGTAAAAGTCCCGTCGTCATTGTAATCGATCCAAACCGAAACAAACTGATCGCCATAACCGGTTGTAACGGTTAGGTCGTAGGTTGTTCCCGGAGCTAAATTAGCAACCTGGCTGGTGAAATCTCCGTACCCTTCACATCCTGAAGGATTATTGATCTCGGCAACCGAGAACAACTGGAATCCGTCACCAAAGGAACAATCGGCTGATGGCTGACAGTATAGCAGACCATTGAATACTGTTTTCATGGTGCTATCGTTATTGGTATTGGAGTCGCCGGGAAGGTTTGTTTTTGCCTCAATGGTATGATTCCCCGGAGCAGAAAGATCTGCAGTAGTTGCAAAAGTATAAGACTCTACCGTTCCGGCTACAATAGTTCCGGAATACGTTTCAACCACAGGAGTTCCACCGTCAACGATGTATTGAATATCAGGATTGGTGATGTCGTTACTTCCGAAGTTTCTAATAGAAACGACTATATCTTCTGTTGCGGTTAAGGTCCCGTTGTTAGGGGCATCGATACTTACCATTCCCAGGTCATTTGGTTGTGGTGGCACTAATTGGAATGCACCTACTACATCCTTTCTTCCACTGTTCATATATTCATTGATGAACCAAAATGTTGTATCATCTGCTGGATCGATATCGATCTTACTATAGTCTCCGTAACGAAGTCCGGGTATGTTTTGGTTTCCGGCGGCAATAAGTTCTTCGAAAACAGTCATTGTTCCCAGTGGATCACCGTCAAAACGACCTGTATAGTAAGAGCTAACTCTAAAATCTGTTGGATTAGGAGTTGTTGGTCCTGCCATACCCGAATATCCCATCCCGATATTACCGGCAGAATCCATGATCATACTTGCATGCCATGCATGTTTCCCATCGGGAGAAGTATATGTTCCTTCCTGATACAAGGACCAGGGTGCTCCATCTGAAGCTTGTCTGAATTCGAACCAGCGAACTCCGGCTAATTCACCGGCGGTTGCGTCTGTATCGACTACAAAATTAAATACCGCAGAGTTATGAGTTCCGAATCTTCTGAACTGCGCCTGATTCATGATCGTCGCTTGAAGGGCATCAATAGCGATTCCACCTCCCGGTTGAGTAAGGTTAGAGAAACTACCTCCATCGAACACCGAAATAAATGGTGTGGTAGTAAATTCGGTAGCAGCAGATATAGTTGAATTACCGGGGGTTACCCAGTCTACATCTACCAGCCACATCTTAACGTGGTCTGTTGCCACACCACCCCAGGCATCATCCTGAAGATACACGATAGGTGCGCCTCCTGGTGCAGGCAGGTCATCATTACTAACGTTGAACGCCTGTGGGCTGTAAAAACCACTGGTTTGAATACCCGGAAGGTTGAAACCAAGGATTTGAGCAGACGGATTTCCATTAAGCATTTCGGCTCTTTCCAGGGCCCATACCTTATTGGCACTTCCTGTGTTGTCTGTCATATAATATCCATCACTCCAAATAGAGAGTTTCTGGTAATCATTGATCTGGCTAATGGTATAAACATACCAACCGTCGTTAATTGGGTCCGGTCCATCCGATACGGCGATCTGTGCACCGGCTCCAAGGAATGATACTACCCATCTATCGGCAGCATTGTCGTACGAAACGGTAAGGTCGCAACATCCTCCGGAAGGGAAGATAGCCGGGTTAGGACTGGTTTGCCCTAATAATTGATTTCCGTTCTTATCGTAAATTGTAAACCCTGTATTGAAAACTACGAATACATGGTTAGGCCCTACGGCAAGTGCGGGGTCGGTTGGTTGAGAATTTGATGAAGCTGCATCAAAAACAAGAAGAGGCGGAGCAACACGTACAGATCCGGTTGCTGGATCAGGGTTGCTTGCAAGCATATCGTCCACAGTTTGCGGATCTTTACCAATAATTACTGAGTTACCCATCGACCTGCGGTCCAGCGCTTCCTTATCGGAATTGTCTGCAGGTAAAAGTTCACTTTTTCGTGAGGCAATTGATGGTACATATTCCATATGGGAAACCGTACCAATGTAATTTGCATTTGTTTCTACATTTTCAGTTTGTGTATACCCGGTGAAAGAAAATACCGCTGCAAACACAGTGAAAATGAAATACTTTAATTTCATATTGTTAAGTTTTAGTTAAGGAGTTTTAAAAATAATATCTTAACTCGAAACGACCTCATTTTTTTTTCAATTTTAAAGCCCTGTAAGTCAAGTATTTGGGCTTTATTAGCCTATAAGAGTTATAGATTAAATCTTAAAATTATAGCAATTCAATTGCGAAAATTCATACATATTTAATTTATCGGTACGCCATTTGCAAGCTGATAAGTGATTAACATTTAAATTGTAAGTTATGAGAGTTTTAAAGATATTTCCGATCTTCCTGGGCATTGTTCTGATATCCTGTGGTTCTACCACAAGAGCTATTTCGGAAAGCACAACGGAAGAAACAGCAAGCACTTCAGTAAAAATTAATAATATGACCGAAGAAGGATTTTTTAGTGGGACCATAGTCTATTCTAATAAGGAAGGGGACTGTGCCTATGTGATCGAAGTTGATAGTGAGGAATACTCCTATATGCTAGACCCAATAAATCTAGATAAGAGTTTTATGAAAGACGGTGAGAAGGTGTGGTTTAAGTTCAACGGCCTTAGAATGATGAATCGATGTGATAAGGCGAACCCGGTTAGTATTGTAGAAATGAAGAAAAAAGAGGAATAGCAGAAAAAAAATTACTTTAATAAAAAAGGAGCGCTGTTGTTAGCGCTCCTTTTTTATTCTGATATGTGATTATTTTATCTCACTACGATCTTGGCTGTTCTAAAAGAACTACTTGATGTATCACCGATCTGGATCACATATACGCCTGTAGATACTGAAGACATATCTAGAGTATGTACATAGCGATCACCTTGTTTTTCAACACTATTCGTAGAAAGCAATTGACCTAACTGATTGTAAACCTGAACGGTAGCTACGCCATCAAAACCTGTTACCATAATGATCTCGAACTGGTTGTTGGCTTTTGTTAAGATAGTAAGATCCGAATTATTGATATTATTATCTGCAATTCCCAGTGTTGTATTGGTTACTGTTTTCATTGCAGTATCATTACCTGTGTTACTATCTCCGGGCAGATTTGTTTTTGCTACGATATCGTAATCTGTCTGTGGTGTGGAAAGGTCTGCCGTTTGTGTAAAGGTAAACGACTCTGTAGTTCCCGCTACAATAGTTCCACTATAGTTCTCTACTACTGGTGTTCCTCCATCTATGGTATACTGAACTTCCGGATTTACTATATCGTTACTTCCAAAGTTTCGGATAGAAACCACTATATCTTCCGTGGCCGTTAGCGGTCCACTCACCGGCTGATCGATACTTAGCATCCCAATATCATTTGGCTGAGGTGGAGTAAGCTGGAACACTCCAACGATACCTCTTCTCGGGCCATTAATATATTCGTTGATAAACCAAAACTCATCGTCACTGGTAGGATCTATAGTTAATTTGTTATAATCACAGTACCTCAAATTTGGCACATTGGATGTTGAAACTCCAATTTCCTCTTCGATAACTGTCATGGTTCCCAGCGGATCTCCATCAAATCTTCCCGTATAATAGGATCCCACACGATAATCTGTTGGGTTGGGAGTGGTAGGTCCGGCCATAGCCGAATACCCTAGTGCGATGTTACCATTATCGTCCATGATCATACTTCCCATCCAGGCATGCTTGCCATCAGGTGATGTATGAGTACCTTCCTGGTAAAGTGTCCAGGGCATATTATCCGCCGGTTGACGGAACTCATACCAGCGAACACCTGCCAATTCTCCACCACCTCCATCTGTATCTACTACGAAATTGAAGATAGCCGAATTATGACCCGCAAATTTTCTGAATTGAGCCTGGTTCATAATAGTATTCTGAACGGCATCAATGGCTACACCACCTCCCGGTTGTGTTAGGTTGGAGAAATTACCTCCATCAAAAACACTAATAAAAGGAGTTGTAGGGATTTCGGTCGCCGCAGATATGGTAGAGTTTCCAATTGTTCCCCAATCCATATCTACTGTCCAGTATTTTATATGATCTGTTGCAATACCACCAAAAGCATCATCCTGAAGAAACACTACGGTTGCACCACCGGCAGCCGGCATATTACCATCGCTCACATTAAAGAACTGTGGGCTGAAAAATGGAGTGGTTCCCAAAACTCCGGGAAGATTGAAAGATGCGATCTGTGCAGCAGGATTTCCTAACAGCATTTCGTCTCTTTCCAGAGCAAATACTTTTTGAGATCCCTGGGTATTCTGAGTCATGTAGTACCCATCACTCCAGATAGATAGTTTCTGGTAGTCATTAAAACTCTGAGAGTATACATACCAACCGTCATTGATAGGATCCGGCCCATCGGAAACAGCTATAGAGGTACTGGCCCCTAAGAAGGTAAGCACCCAACGGTCAGCATCTTTATCGTAAGATACAGTTAGATCACAACATCCGCCACCGGGAAAGATAGCCGGGTTAGGAGCAGTAGGTCCCTGCAGTACATTACCACTCTTATCGTAGATCACGAAGGCAGTATTATAGGTAATAAATACGTGGTTTGGTCCAACAGCCATAGTAGGATCTGTTGGGCTACTCCCTGAACCATAAGCTTCGAAGACCAAACTAGGAGGTGCAGTTCTCACAGATTGCGTTTCAGAGTTTGGGTTATTGGCCAGGGCATCGTCCTGACTTAATGGATCATCGCCTATTAGTCCCGGAGCATTCTGGGATCTTTTATCTTGTGCTTCCCTCACCGTTTCATCGGGAGGTGTAAGCATTCCTTGTCTGGATGCTAATGAAGGAACATATATCATAGAATCGAATGTTCCTACAGAAGCAGGTCCTTGCGGTACGTTGGGAACGATCTGGTTCACCTGCGCATTCATAGTCATTGATAACATAAAACACAGTATCAATGTAAAATAGTACTTAAACTTCATCTCGCTAGTTTTTTGGTTAAATTTGGATTAAAGTCTTTAAAATTACATCAATATTTCAATTATCCATATAGTTTGAATAGAAATAACACAAATTATTCGACTAACAATCAGTATTTTCAGGATATCAAACTCATTAAAACAAGGTGAAATCAAGCATTATTTGTATTTTAACAATCCTAAGAATTTAAAACCATCAAAATATGACCTTATTTAAAACATGTCTTGCAATTGCCACTATACTGGTGATTTCGTGTAATTCTGCCTCGAAATCTGCTGCTGAAGGCGCCTCAAAAGATACCGAAGCTGCAGCTATGGAAGCCAAAAAAATGATGGAGGCCGGTTTTAAAAAAGCTGTGATCGTTGGTTCGAAAGCCGAAGGAGATTGCCCGTACGTTTTAAAAATGGAGGATAACAATAATATGTTAGACCCCATTAACCTTGAAGAAGGCATGAAAAAAGACGGTCTTAAAGTATGGGTGACCTACCAGGGATTGCGTATGATGAACCGTTGTGTAAAAGCTAATCCTGTTTCGATCGTGGAAATTGAGAAACGGAATTAATCTATAATTTACTATTTAGACAGCCACTCCTTGTACGCCATGCTCTTAGACAGATGCTTCGCCACATCTTCTATCGAGATGCGTTGCTGCTCCATAGTATCCCGGTTCCTTAATGTTACAGTTCCATCTTCCTTGCTTTGGTGATCCACTGTTATGCAAAAAGGAGTTCCCACTGCATCTTGTCTTCGATACCTTCTTCCCACGGCATCTTTTTCATCGTAGATCACATTGTAATCCCATTGAAGTTCGTTGATGATCTTATGGGCGATCTCCGGGAGTCCGTCCTTTTTTACAAGCGGTAATACGGCTGCCTTTACGGGTGCTAGTATGGCAGGTAATTTCAATACGGTCCTTACGCTACCATCTTCAAGAGTTTCCTCTTGAAGCGAGCTGCTTAGAATAGCCAGGAACATGCGATCCAACCCAATAGATGTTTCCACAACATAAGGCACATAGCTCTCGTTCAACTCCGGATCGAAGAACTGTAGTTTCTTACCGGAAAACTCTTCATGCGCCTTTAGATCGAAATCGGTTCGTGAATGAATTCCCTCCAATTCTTTAAATCCGAATGGGAAATCGAATTCAATATCGGTTGCGGCGTTCGCGTAGTGGGCAAGTTTCTCATGATCGTGGAAACGATAATTTTCTTCACCCAGACCCAAAGATAAGTGCCATTTTAAACGGGTTTCTTTCCAGTATTCGTACCATTTCATCTCCTCTCCTGGCCGCACAAAGAACTGCATCTCCATCTGCTCGAATTCGCGCATTCGGAAGATAAATTGTCTGGCTACGATCTCATTTCTAAATGCTTTTCCGGTTTGAGCAATTCCGAACGGGATCTTCATCCTTCCTGTTTTCTGAACATTCAGAAAGTTTACAAAAATCCCCTGCGCAGTTTCCGGTCTGAGATACAGATCGGTGGCAGATTCGGCAGAGGCTCCTAGTTTGGTGCCAAACATTAAGTTGAATTGCCGTACTTCGGTCCAGTTCTTACTGCCCGATATGGGATCGGCAATTTCCAACTCTTCAATAAGTGCTTTCACCCCCGCCAGATCCTCAGATTCCAGCAGCCGTGCCATCCTGTCCAGGATCTCTTGTTTTTGCTGCCTGTATTTTACAACTCTGGGGTGGGTGGAAACAAATTGGGCTTCGTCGAAAGCATCACCAAATCGCTTCTTTGCTTTGGCGATCTCTTTTTGGGCTTTAACCTCTAGTTTTTCTGCATGGTCCTCTATCAGCACATCGGCCCGGTATCTTTTTTTCGAATCTTTATTGTCGATCAATGGGTCGTTGAAAGCATCAACATGGCCGGAAGCTTTCCATGTGGTGGGATGCATCAGGATGGCGGCATCTATCCCTACGATGTTCTGGTGCATATACACCATACTTCTCCACCAGTATTCCCGTATATTGTTTTTTAGCTCTACGCCTTGCTGACCGTAGTCGTAAACAGCGCTTAAGCCATCATATATTTCACTGGACCCGAATATATATCCATACTCCTTCGCGTGGGATATTACTCTCTTAAATTGATCTTCATTATTTGCCATAGCGCAAAAATAAAAAAACCGCTACGATAACATCATAGCGGTTCATATTTTTTAAAGTTCTTTTTACTTCAGCTCCATGGAAGTGGTCGCAATTTGTCTGGAGCCATCAAATACGTTTATGGTATATCTCCCTTCGATTAGATCGTCTTCCAGAGCATCTACAAGGATACAAACATCCAATTCTTCATTCTCATAGAATACTTTGGTTGTTTCACTATAATTGAGTGTTCCTTCTTCAAACTCCATTGTCGCCTTTTTACCCAAAAGGTTATTTTTAGGATTAATAACCTGAACGTACAGAAGTCGATCTCCTTTTTCGGCTATATCGTTTGGAGTTAAAGTGAAACAGGCACGAACCTTATCGGCACGACTGGATCTACGAGTATCTACTATCTTTCCGCTACTGCGAACAATTACCGCTTCACCTCTAAGATCCACCGCATTTACAACAGATCCCTTTTTAATGGTTTCGGCCATAGCAAGATTTTGTTCACTTACAGAGTCTACCACTTTTATCGTTTCGTTAAGCACAACATTGGTGCTGTCTCTTTCAAGAGCGAGTAGCTTATTGGCAGCGATCAAACTGTCGGCTTTTCTAAAAAGCACTTTTCTTTCCTGCTTTAAACGGCCAATCTCGGACTTGTAGCGCTGGATCAAAGCTACATTTGCTTCAGCATCTTTTACCGAATCAAGCAATAACTCGATACGCTCACGTGCGGCTAATAGGTCTTTGTCTTTTAATTCATTATCCTGAATTACCTCATCGTAGTTGGCAATAAGGTCTTCAAGTTCTTCTTCTATGTCGGCTTTTTGCTGTTCTAATCCGCTTACCGTATTTTTACTATCGTTGTAAAGAGTAACGGTATAGACAGCAAGGGCAATAAGCAGAGCGGAAAGTATCCCGATCAATACTTTGAATTTGGCACTGTTGTTTTCAGTTGTCATATGAATAGATTTAGTTTAGGTTTGTGGGACAAATGTACTACTGTGGGTCAATTACTTACGTTTACAAAATGGTAAATTTAATTAAAATATGTTAAATCTCTTATTTCCGAAAGTCTGTAATGGTTGTTCCGAAATGTTACAAAGTACTGAAAACGTGATTTGTACGAGCTGTCGTCATCAACTACCACTTGCTTGCCATCACCGAAGTGGAAATGAGGGAATGAAAAAGATATTCTACGGTAGAATCCCATTAATAAATGCCACTTCGCTCTTATTTTTTCAGAAAAAAGGGATCACACAACAGTTGCTTCATAACCTTAAATATAGGGGCCAGGAAGAAGTTGGGGGTTTTCTGGGAAGCTGGCTCGGAAGCGAATTGGCCGAACATCCCGATTTTAAAGGGATCGATCTTGTTATACCTGTGCCTTTACACCGAAGTAAACGCAGGATTAGGGGTTACAACCAGGTTTCTAGCTTTGCAATAGAGATAGCGAAGGCTTTGGGGGCAGATTATTCGGAAAATATCTTACTGAAAAAGACCGGAACCCGCTCCCAGGTATTTAAGAATCGACTCACTCGCAGCCAGTCGGATCAGATATTCGAACTCCGGGAAACCGCACCTTTAAAAGGCAAACACATATTAGTTGTAGACGATATAGTTACTACCGGTGCTACATTGGAAAATTGTGCATTACAGCTAATTAAAAACGCCGACGTTAGACTTAGTTTTGCCACCATGGCAATGGCATAAAAACTTTAGCTATTTTTGTAGCCATGAAGCAACGCCTCTACTTTATTCCTATAGTTTTATTTGCTATTCTCATCATGGCAAATTGTGCGAAAAAGGGAAGACCCAGTGGAGGGCCCCTGGACACCATTCCACCCGTTATTGTTAGAAGTGTTCCGGAGAATTTCTCAACGAATTTCAACGAAACTGAAATACGAATTTATTTCGATGAATATATAAAGCTGAAGAATTTACAGGAGAACCTCATTATTTCACCCCCCATGAAATACGCCCCTGAAATAACACCGCTCAATACTTCGAAAATGCTCAAGATTAAACTTCTGGATACTCTTACCGAGAATACCACCTATTCCATCAATTTTGGAAAAAGTATTGTAGACAATAACGAGGAGAATGAGTTCGAATTCTTTAAATATGTCTTCTCTACCGGTAGTTATATAGACAGCCTGAAGGTTAATGGTAAAATATTGGATGCCGAATTGAGAGTGGCCCAGTTTCCTGTAACGGTCATGCTGTTTGAGCTAAACGATACCTTTAACGATTCTACGATCTATAAGGAAAAACCAATGTACATTTCTGCTACGCGCGATAGCTCAAACACCTTCGAGATCACTAATGTTAAAGAAGGGAAATATAAACTGCTGGCGCTGAAAGAAAAATCCAACGACTATATCTTTCAGTCTAAAACAGACAAGATCGGCTTCCTGGATGAGATCGTAGCGTTACCTGCAGATACTTCATATACCCTTAAAATTTTTAAAGAAGTACCCGAATTGACAATTGCAAGACCTGCTCATCAAAGTAAATATCATATACTTTTTGGATATGAAGGAAAGCCCACAGACCTAAGTATCACTCCGCTGTCTGAGCTCCCCGAAGCATTCATTTCAAAAACAATAAAAGATATAAAAACAGACACCCTGCATTATTGGTTCAAGCCTGAGATTGAAGCAGATTCGCTATTATTTCTTGTAGGGAATAAGGAACAGACAGACACAATTGAAGTGCGCATGAAAAACCTATATGCTGATTCGTTGGTGGTTACAGCGCATACGCTTGGAACTTTGATTCCCCGGGACACTATGAAATTGAAAACGTCTACACCTTTAGTCGCCATAGAGGACTCCAGGATCCGTATCATGGATAAGGATTCTGTCGATATTTCATTTGCCACCCGCATCCACCCGGAAAATAACCTGGCTGAGATAATTTTCAACAGAGGAGAAGATCAACGCTACCAGGTAGATCTATCCCCCGGAGCTCTAACCGATTTTTACGAGAATGTAAGTGATAGCCTAAGCTATAGGGTAGACACCAAAAACGTTTCAGACTATGGTACGATTGCCATCAGGATTGAAAACATCGAAAATTTTCCTGTAATAGTTCAGTTGCTTTCAGAAAAAAATGAAACAGTAGATGAGCGAATTCTCGCTACGAATTCAGTAATAAATTTCGAATATATTAAACCGGGTAATTACTACATTCGTATTGTTTTCGACACCAATAACAATGGAATCTGGGACACTGGGAGTTACCTTAAAAAGCAGCAGCCTGAGGTAATAAAGTACTATCCTAAAAAAATAGAAGTAAGGGCAAACTGGAGTCTGAACGAAACTTTTATATTAGATTAAAAGCATCCCGGTCGTTGAGGAACTGTAATTTCTTTCTCGTTTCTTTTATATGCTTTTTAGACAGGGTAAAATTGACACTATATTCGTCTTCATTTCCCTCCCCGGAAATACAATCCCCCAGAACATCGTATATAGCACTATGACCAACGTATGTGTGTCCATTCCCGTCCTCTCCTACCCGGTTTACACCTACACAATAACTCATGTTCTCTATGGCCCGGGCCTTGAGTAACGCATCCCATGCTTTTATACGCTTTTCCGGCCAGTTGGCTACATAGATAAGGAGCTCGTAATCTTCGGTATTTCGCGCCCAGACAGGAAAACGCAGGTCATAACATATTAAAGGACATATCTTCCAGCCCTTGTATTCTACGATCAGTTTCTCTTTTCCTGCTGTATAGGTGCGATGTTCCCCGGCCAGGGTAAAGGTGTGTTTTTTATCGTACCAGTCGTAACTGCCATCGGGAAACACAAAATAGAGTCGGTTGTAAAATCGAGCTTTATCTTTTACTATCACGCTTCCAGTAATAGCCAGGTTGTGAGTTGTGGCCTGGGATTGCATCCAGTTGAGGGTGGGGCCTTCGTTTTCCTCGGCAAGTAGGGAAGCATTCATAGAGAAACCGGTGGTAAACATCTCCGGTAGCACGATAAGATCTGTTCCATTGGAGATAGTTGCTATTTTTTGTGAGAACATTTCCCTGTTAGCAACGGGATCTTCCCAATGTAGCCGGGATTGAATTATACCTACAACCAATTCTTCTGTCATCTTCATTTTTTATTATCAAGTAAGTCGATAGCATCTTTTACACTGTGCATGCGGGCGTGATCCAAAGCTGTATTTCCGCTATTATCCTTGATCTCCGGATCTGCACCCTTATCCAGTAGGAGGCGCACCAAATTTGTACGGCCGAAGTTTACAGCAAAAATAAGTGCCGTCCCCCCGTTAAAGTTTCGTGCGTTTACATCGGCTCCGGCTTCAATTAATTTCCTGGCAATTTCTTCAAACCCTTTAAAACAGACCCCCATTAAAGCCGTATTCCCGGAGGCATCCTTTGCATTTAGATCCTGAGGATATTTCAAAATAACGTCAGTGATCTCCTTTAGTCCAAAATAGGTTGACAACAACAAAGGAGTAGATCCTCGCTCATCTCGGGATCCTGCCAATTCAGGGTTACTTTGTAATAGTTTGGAAACCGTGTCCTCATCATTATTACGTATCGCGTTGAACAAAAGATCACTCATATTTAATTGCTTTTTCAGAACAATAAAAATACGACTCTAAGCGCTCCTGCACAAACAATCCATTGGTATTGAAAATAACTAATTTATTAGATGGAATTGAGGATGGCAGCTGCCTCCCGAAGGGTTTCTTCTTTTTTAGCAAAACAGAGTCGAATTTGATGAAAATCCTCCCCATTTGTATTAAAAACCGAGGTGGGGATGCTGGCCAATCCTTTTTCTTTAGTAAGCCATTCGGCAAAGGCAATATCACCCTCCGAAGAAATTTCAGAATAATCCAAAAGCTGAAAATAAGTTCCTTGTGAAGGCACGAATTTAAATCTCGAACCGGAGATCAGGTCCGTAAAAAGATCTCGTTTCTCCTGGTAGAACGCCGCCAGGCCCTCGTATGTCTGCCGATCATCCATGTAGGTCGCCAAAGCCTTCTGAATGGGATGATTTACACTAAAGACATTGTACTGATGCACTTTTCTGAATTCCTTCATGAGTTCTTTGGGAGCGGCGCAATAACCCATCTTCCACCCGGTGTTGTGAAAGGTCTTTCCAAAAGAGGCCGTAATAAAGGTTCTTTGCGCCAGTTCTGGAAATCTCGCAGCACTATAATGCGTATTTCCGTCGAAAATAATATGTTCGTAAACTTCGTCGCTAATTACCAGCAGTTGATGTTCCACACTTAAACGCTGCAGTTCTTCCATGTCTTCCCTGGAAAATAGCATTCCACTGGGATTATGGGGCGAATTTATGATGATCATCTTCGTTTTAGAATTGATACAGCTGGCAACTTCTTCCCAGTCCGGTGAATAATAGGGTGGTCTCAACTGGATCTGCCTGGCCACTCCTTCAAATAAAGTGACCGTAGGTTCGTAACAATCGTAGGCGGGAGAAAACACGATTACCTCATCCCCTTTATGAATAGAAGCCGCAATGGCAGTAAAGATTGCCTGGGTCGCACCGGCCGTAATGGTAATATCGGTTTCTTCAGAATAACTACTTCCATAACAGCGGTTCAATTTCGCAGCAATTTGTGCCCTTAATTTCAGGTCGCCGGGCATGGGTGCGTACTGATTGTATCCTTCCCTCATTGCACGCTCCACTAAAGAGATTAGCAGAGGGTCGCTGTTAAAATCGGGAAAACCTTGTGAGAGGTTGATAGCGCCGTGCTCCTGGGCCATTTTACTCATTACAGTAAAGATCGTTGTAGCTATATCGGGCAGTTTGGAAATCATTGTATAAAGGTAATGTCATTCCTCTAATATTACCAGTTTTAGTAGTTTTCCTTTTATATTACTGAAAATGTGTATATTGCTACCCCCAAATCTTGATTGACACGAATGAAAAGAGTGATAATTCACCTGCTTATCTTTCTGTTCGTAGCCCCCGTTATATCCCAGGAGGCTTCGGATATTCCCTCTATTTCAGAACAAAAAGAGCAATTCAGGCTGCTCAAGAAAACTTCAGATGAGCATTACAACAGTGGAAATTACCGCAAATCGCTCGAATCTAACATATCCTTACTCAAGATAGCTTTAAAACTGAATGACCCTTTTTATAAACATCAGGGATACCGACTATTAGCCTACGATTACCTGGCCATGAACGATACGGTAATGGCTCGTGAGAATTTCAGTAAATCTATCCAATTTGCAAAAGAAGCCGAGAACGATACGGCAACAGCCCATATGTACATGGATATGGCGAATATATATTCGACCATTCAGCCTAATTATAAAAAAGCAATGGACTACCACAACAAGTCGGTAGACATGTTAAAACAGATAAACGATTCGGTTAATCTTGCCAAAGCACATTTTAATACCGTACTAACAGCCTTTGAGGCTGGAGAATATAACGAAGGTTATGCGCATTTACTGCGGGCCAGAAAACTGGAAAAATTTGAACCGCATGCTTCCTATGGTGTAGCGCTCGATAATCTAATGGGTGAATACTATTACAGCAAAGAGAAGTATGAACTCGCTCAAAAATATTTGAGAAAGGCTGCCGAAGTAGCCGAGCGAGAGAATTTCACCTTGGAACTGGAAAACGCTTATTTCTATCTAAGTGAATGTTTATATAACCTGGAGGAATACCAGGAAGCATTTCTTATAAAGGATAAATACGAAGATTACACCATTGAAAATATGGAGAAGGCGCTCTACGCCGAAAAGGACGAAACTTCTGCAAGATTTGCTATTGAAGAGTATAGAAAAGAAGTTCAGGCGGCCGAATTACAGAATAGTTTGCAGGCGGAGATCGTACGTAACAAGAGTATGCTTAATAATGTCCTGCTTATTGTTTCTTTCTGTATATTATTTCTTTTGCTGGTGTTATATCTAGCTTACAGGAAACGAAAGGAATTAGTAGCCGAACTACGTGTAAAAAATGCCGAATACTTAATGGCCAAGGAAGAGTCTGAACGGCTTTCGAAAGCCAAGAGTAACTTCTTCTCTACGGTGAGTCACGAATTAAGAACCCCGCTTTATGGGGTTATCGGACTTAGCACTTTACTACTAGAAGACGAAGGATTGAAATCTCACGAAAACGACTTGAAATCACTTAAGTTTTCTGCAGATTATCTGCTGGCGTTGATCAACGACGTTTTACATTTAAACAAAATTGATTCGAAAACCGTGGAAAATGAAAAAGCTTACTTCAACCTAAGGGAGCAAATTAAAACAATTGTCTCCTCTTTCGAATACATGCGTATTCAAAACTCTAACACATTTCATATCAATATAACCGAGGATGTCCCCAAGTTAATACGAGGGAATTCGGTTAGACTTTCCCAGATCTTAATGAACCTTATAGGAAATGCCTGCAAGTTCACTGAGCACGGTGAAATTTTTGTAAATGTTTCTTTAAAGGAAATTTCATCAAACCAGGCAACCATTTCTTTTTCAATAAAGGATACAGGTATTGGTATTGCTGAAGGAAAACAAGCCTCTATATTTGAGGAATTCTCCCAGGGGAATAATATTAATTACAATTACCAGGGTAGCGGACTTGGATTACCCATCGTTCGAAAGTTACTGGAATTGTCAGATTCAGAGATCCATGTAGAGAGTAAACTAGGTGAAGGGTCTGTTTTCAGTTTCGATCTTAGCTACGATATATTAAATAAGGCGTACAAAAAAGAGACAGTACAAACACTGGACACTAAAAATCTGAAGGACAAACGTATTTTAATAGTAGAAGATAACAGGATCAACCAAACAGTTACTTTAAAGATACTGGAACGCGAAGGGGTGGTTTGTGAAATTGCCGAAAATGGCGAGATCGCTATAGAAATGGAGAAAAAATCGAATTACGACCTTATCCTTATGGATATCAATATGCCGGTAATGAATGGTTTGGAAGCAACTCGCGGAATTCGAGAACGCAACAAAAGTATTCCAATTCTGGCATTAACGGCAGTTGAAGTTGAAGAAATGAGGTTTAGTATTTACGATTCGGGAATGAACGATATCATTGTAAAGCCATACGATATCAGCAAATTCACCCAAACCATCTTAAAGCACATCAACGGTACCAACTCTAAGGGGGATATGTCCCAACTTCAAGCTATCTAACTTATCCTTTCAAATTGGCACTTAGGTACTCGCGGTTCATACGGGCTATATTTTCCAGTGAAATTCCTTTTGGGCATTCAACCTCACAGGCTCCTGTATTGGTACAATTACCAAACCCTTCCTTATCCATCTGTTCAACCATGTTAAGTACCCTGCGGCTTGCTTCAACTCGCCCTTGTGGAAGAAGTGCAAACTGACTCACTTTAGCGGCTGTGAACAGCATGGCACTAGCATTCTTACAGGCTGCAACACAGGCCCCACATCCAATACAGGCGGCAGCATTAAAGGAGGCATCTGCATCATCTTTTTCTATCGGAATAGCATTGGCATCTATGGTGTTACCCGAAGTATTAACCGAAATAAAGCCTCCGGCCTGCTGGATACGATCGAACGAACTCCTATCCACCATAAGGTCCTTTATAACAGGAAAAGCTTTTGCCCGGAAAGGTTCTATTACAATAGTGTCTCCATCGTTGAACTTCCGCATGTGCAGCTGGCAGGTTGTAATAAGACGGTCCGGGCCATGTGGTTCGCCATTGATCTGCAAGGAACAGGTACCACAGATACCTTCCCTGCAATCGTGATCGAAAACCACCGGCTCTTCGCCTTTGTTGATCAGTTGCGTATTTAGCACATCCAGCATTTCGAGGAAAGACATGTCTCCGTCAATTCCATCAATTGGATATGTTTGCATACTTCCTTTAGCAGTAGCGTTCTTTTGTCGCCAAATTTTTAGTGTAAGCTTCATAGCAGCCTTTTATTTATAACTTCTTGTCTTTACTTCAATATTCTCGTAATCCAGGTTTTCCTTATGCAGGATAGGTTTCCCGGGGTCACCGGTATACTCCCAGGCTGCGGCGTACATGAAATTTTCGTCGTCACGTAGCGCTTCGCCTTCCTCTGTTTGATATTCTTCCCTAAAATGACCACCACAAGATTCATTGCGGTGAAGGGCATCAACAGCGAACAACTCTCCTAATTCAAGGAAATCTGCCACCCGCATCGCTTTTTCGAGTTCCGGGTTAACCTCATTGGCTTCACCAGGCACCAAAACATCTCTCGAAAATTCCTCACGCAACGCCCGGATTGACGTTATGGCTTCTTTCAACCCTTGTTCGTTTCGGGACATCCCTACATTATTCCACATGATCTTACCAAGACGTTTATGGAAATAATCTACAGATTTTGTCCCCTTATTATTAATTAGTTTATCAAGTTGCATTCTGATATTCTTCTCGGCTTCGTCAAACTCGGGAGTGTCTACAGGAATTGGTCCGGTTCTTATATCATCTGCCAAATAATCTCCAATGGTGTATGGCAACACAAAATAGCCGTCGGCCAGACCCTGCATCAGGGCAGAAGCACCTAACCTGTTGGCTCCATGATCACTGAAATTAGCCTCTCCGGCACAGAAACAACCAGGAATAGTAGTTTCGAGATTGTAATCAACCCAAACTCCTCCCATGGTGTAATGGACAGCAGGATAGATCATCATAGGTGTTTTGTACGGATTCTCATCTACTATCTTTTCGTACATCTGAAATAGGTTCCCGTATTTGGATTCGATCACCTTTTCACCCAATTCTCTTATTTTTTCTTCTGAAGGATTCTCAATATGCTCAACGGCGGCTACTTCTCGCCCGTATCTCATAATAGCCGATGTGAAATCCAGAAATACAGCTTCTCCGGTCTTATTAACACCGAAACCGGCGTCACATCTTTCCTTCGCAGCTCTGGAGGCCACATCTCTAGGCACGAGATTTCCAAAAGACGGATAACGTCTTTCCAAGCAATAGTCACGATCTTCTCCGGCCAGGTCTACCGGTCTAATTTTCCCCTGTTGTCTAGCTATGGACTCTTCTTTTTTCTTC
>QQUG01000086.1 GCA_008501705.1 Flavobacterium sp. | reverse complement strand
TCCACCGGTAAGCGCAACACATAATCTTCGTCCTTCACCACCGGGATGATCTGGTGTTTGTAGGAAGGGTTAAGGAAAGTGAGCTCATCCAGATCAAGATTAGTGACCTTGGCCACATGGTCCAGGCCTATCATACTCTTAACGCGGATGGTATCTGTAGCAATATAGGGGTATTGAGGTCCGCTACTTTTAAACCCGTGCTCTTCGGCATATTCGAAGATATACATGGTTGCCAGGAATGCCGGCACATAACCCGCCGTTTCTCGCGGTAAATGTTGTCTAATGTTCCAGTAATTGGTATGTCCACCAGCCCTTCTAAGTGCTTTCGATACATTCCCGGGACCCGAATTATAAGCTGCCAGCGCAAGATCCCAATCGCCCAGACTATTTTCCAGGCTTTTCAGGTACTTACAGGCCGCTTCGGTAGCCATGATAGGGTCTGATCGTTCGTCCACATACGAATTCACCTCCAGGCCAAATATTTTGCCGGTACTGTACATGAACTGCCATAAGCCTGTAGCGCCCACTCTCGATCTTGCACGCGGATCCAGGGCAGATTCTACTATAGCGAGATATTTCATTTCTAAAGGTAGGCCGTGCTTATCAAGCTGTTCCTCGAACATAGGGAAATAGTAATCGCTCAAGGCCATGAGTTTTGCCATAGTCCTGCGGCGATTCTTTAAATATCCTCGGATAACACTTTCCAGGGAAGGATTATATTCTACATTGAAAGGTGTTCGGGCGTTGAGTTCCTCAAGGCGTTTCTTTAATACTTCTGTAGGTAATTCTTCGTATTCAACCGGGCTGTAATCTTCATTCTGGATAGCGCCATACATCTCTTCAAATCGTCCGGTGCTATACAGTTCCTTCAGCCATAAACTATCTATCAATCGAGCAGATTCCATGTCGCTAAGAGCGAAAACAACTGTGTCCTTCACATTGGTTACAACCGTGTTTTCCACGAGATCCCCTACTTTAACAGGGATAGTGATAGAATCTGTGATCCGTATGGTTTTCTTCTGAAGCGAGTCCATAGATCGCTCTTCCTGACCATAGGACAGGTAGCTTCCGAAGCAAAAAAACAGCAGGAGAAATATAGTAGGCTTCATGAATATTGTGCGATTGGGCTGCATAAAATTTTTCTAAAAATACATAAATGAGGCGATTGGGCAAATTTTTAACACATTCGCCATACTCTAACGAAGGGTATACTACCTTTATTTTAACAAAGCCTCGATCCCTGGCAAGGTTTTGCCTTCCAGCATTTCAAGCATCGCGCCACCCCCTGTTGATACATAGCTTACCTTGTCGTCCATCTGAAATTTCTTCACAGCAGCTACCGAATCGCCACCGCCAACCAATGAGAATGCTCCATTCTCGGTGGCCCCAACAATGGCCATTCCCAGTTCGATGGTCCCTTTAGAAAACTTTTCCATTTCAAAAACTCCCACGGGGCCATTCCATAGTATGGTCCTGGAGTTTGTGATTACTTCGGCAAAAGCAGCGTTTGTATTGGGTCCGGTGTCCAGACCCATCCAACCATCGGGGATCGCATTTACCGCAGCTATTTTGGTATTAGCATCATTGCTGAATCCGTCGGCGATCACTGCATCTGAAGGTAAATGAACCTTCACATTCTTTTGGTCTGCCAATCGAAGGATGTCCAGGGCCGTGTCCTGCTTATCTTCTTCTACCAGCGAGCTTCCAATCTCGCCTCCCTGAGCTTTAATAAAGGTAAAAGCCATCCCGCCGCCTACGATAAGGTGGTCTATTTTATCTAGTATATTCTCGATCACGGTGATCTTCGATGAAACCTTCGCGCCACCAATAATAGCGGTTACCGGGGATTCGCCGGAACTAAGCACTCTGTTGAGGTTTTCTACTTCCGATGCGAGTAGAAGCCCAAAACACTTCGAACTGGGAAAGAAATCTGCAATAATGGCTGTAGAAGCGTGGGCCCTATGGGCTGTACCAAAGGCATCGTTTACGAAATAATCTCCCAATTTGGAGAGTTTTTCTGCAAATGCCCGGTCTCCCCTGGTTTCTTCTTCGTAATATCTTAGGTTTTCCAAGAGTAGGATCTCGCCTGATTCAAGGTTGGCAACTGCCTCCTCGGCTAACTCTCCAACACAATCCTCCACGAATTTTACCTGTACCCCCAAAATGTCACTTACAGTATCGACAATATGTTTTAGTGAAAATTTATCCTCCCTGTTCTTAGGGCGACCAAGGTGCGACATCAGGATACAACTTCCTTCACTCTCCAGCACATTGATAATGGTAGGTTTCGCAGCTTTTATCCGGGTATCGTCTGTTACTTCCAATGCCTCGTTCAGAGGGACATTGAAGTCTACACGGATTAATACTTTCTTATCTTTAAAATTAGCGTCGTTTACTGTATTCATTTGGTGAGATTAAGGACACAAATATAGTTTATTCGGCGCTTACTTTCCGAAGTAAAAAAAGTGTAGTTTTGCGTATGGAGTTCAGACAAGTCATTGGCCATATTCATCTTAAAAACTACTTCAGAAAAACTATCGAGAACGGACGTGTTCCGCATGCTCAGTTATTTGTGGGGAATACAGGTAGTGGTTTGCTTCCTATGGCTATTGCTTACGCCCGGTCTTTATTATGCGCGCGTTACGAAGCTGGAACACAAGAATACATAGCTTGTGCGAATAAGATATCAAAACTCACACATCCCGATCTACATTTTGTATTTCCAGTTAATACCACAAATTCGGTAAAGAAACATGCCGTTTCCAATCAGTTTCTGGAAGAATGGCGAGAATTTGTTAGAGCCAATCCGTACGGCTCACTGTTCGAATGGCTGCAGCTACTTGGAATAGAGAATAAACAGGGAACCATCAATGTAGACGAAGCGTCTGAAATGATGAAGACACTTTCCCTTAAGTCCTACGAAGGAGGATATAAGATCATGATCATCTGGATGGCCGAAAAAATGAATACCTCCTGCTCCAATAAGATCCTTAAGATCGTAGAAGAGCCGCCGGAAAAAACGGTTTTGATCCTTCTAACAGAAAACGAAGAATCGATGCTATCTACCATCCATTCGCGTTGCCAAAAACTACATTTTCCCTTGCTGTCTGAGGAAGATATTTCAACTCAACTAACTGATATTAAAGGTGTTGAGTTAAATTTGGCCAGGCGAATTGCACATAGATCTGCCGGCGATTATAACAAGGCGCTTCATATTCTTGAAAATAATGCAGACGACCTGGAGTTCGAGAATTGGTTTGTTAGCTGGGTCCGGATGGCATTTAAGGCCAAGGGCAACAAAGCCTCAATTAGCGAGCTCTTAAAATGGAGTGAGCATATGGCGGCCCAGGGGCGTGAAACGCAAAAGAAATTCCTTTCGTATTGTATAGAGGTTTTCCGCCAGGCAATGTTAAAGAACTATTCGGCAGATTCGTTACTTTATTTCGAAGCCGAGAAAGAATCTTTCTCCCTGGATAAATTTGCCCCTTTTGTGCATCAGAATAATATCTTCGAGATCATGCGCGAATTAGAGGAGGCTATTTATCATATTGAAAGAAATGGAAATGCGAAGATCATTTTCAGTGATCTTTCCATAAGGCTTACCCGGCTTATTCACAAAAAAGAACTGGTATAAGTTAATCTTATCGTAAAACTGTAGTAATTAGTTTTTGTCTATTATAAAGAAGATTAAATTACAGGCTTTCAAGCCGAGTTTCAAGCCCCTCCTTGTTGTGCTTCGTTAAATTGGCAAAATGCGCTTAAAATGGCTTAAAACGGCCTTATTGAAGTTTTCTGAAGCGATAGATGTGTGAAGAGTATTCTTTGGTGCTTCTTCCTTTAAGATTTGATATCAGGCCTCTATAAATTGCTCCCAGTGAAAACGAACGTCCGTTTTTATATTTCTCTGAAAGCAGACTTACATAAAACGAATCGAACAACATCGGTTTGCTCTCGATAAACTCAAAATCTTTTTCAAATAATTTTTGAACTGCTGTTCTCGAAAAATGCCAAAGGTGTCTGGGGGTGTCATAAGCTGCCCAATACTCTTTATAATATTTGGCATCGTAAGATTTAAAATTGGGTACGGCAACCACAAGATTGCCTCCTGGCTTCACGAGGGTTGAAATGTTCTGAACTACTTTGTCTAAATCCGGCAGATGTTCCAGTACATGCCACAGGGTAACCACGTGGTATTGTTTGTCCGCAATATCATCCATGGAAGCTAGCAGTTCTATTCCTTTTTCGCTTGCTATTTCTCTCGCTTTAGCATTGGGCTCTACCCCTTCGATAGTCCATCCTTTATTTTTAGCTGAATTTAAGAACGCCCCCGTTCCTGCGCCAATATCCAGTAATGATCCCGGGCCTTTATTTATTTTTTTAATGAGCCCTGTCTTCTTCCGAAGGGAATACTTTTTTATCGCCTGATAAAGCATTGCGATCAACCCCCTGCCAGAATCGGTGTGGGAAATATAGGCATCGCTTTCGTAATACTTACTCAAACTTTCGGCTGAGGGTTGTGGAGATGTATGAAGCATATCCAACTCTTCATCATATAACAAATGAAAAATTTCCCCTGTAACAAGGAAATCTTTTGTGGATAGGAATTCGGTTAAATTATCTCGTTCCAACTTTTACTTTTTAAAAATGTTTCACGTGGAACAATTATTTAGCGTCCCATATAAACCAACAATACTGATATGTCGTTAGGTGAAACTCCACTTATCCTGCTAGCCTGGGAAACTGTGGCTGGCTGTATGGCCTTTAGCTTTTCCATAGCCTCATACGAAAGGGATTTAAGTTTGGTATAATCGAAATTAGACGGAATCTTTATCCCCTCAAGACGATTTAGTTTGTCAGCATTGTTTTTCTCCTTTTCGATATAGCCCGCATATTTTATTTGGATCTCTGCTTGTTGAAGTATTTCTGTGTCCAGGTCATTTTCTGAAATATATTCTGAAACTGCCTTAATTTTCTTCATGTCCTCCATATCCATTTCGGGTCGAGAAAACAGTTTGAACATCTTGTCGCTTTGCTTCACCTCTGCCGAATTATTAGCCTTCAACAGGGGGTTTGCTTCTTCAGGACTAACACTGGTTTCCTTAAAAAATCGAACAAGCGCATCGGATCGTTCTTTCTTGTTTTCCATGGTTCTCATCCGTTCTTCAGAAGCAAGTCCTAATTCAAACGAACGTGGAGTGAGCCTGAAATCTGCATTGTCCTGCCGTAATAAGGTTCTGTATTCTGCCCTTGAAGTAAACATTCTATATGGCTCTTCGGTGCCTTTAGTGATCAAATCATCTATTAAAACCCCTATATAAGCTTCATTCCTCTGTAAGATGAACGGCTCCTTTTCACGAACTTTTAAATGGGCATTCATCCCTGCCATTAATCCTTGTGACGCTGCTTCTTCATATCCGGTAGTTCCATTAATTTGTCCGGCAAAGAAAAGTCCATCTACAAGTTTAGTCTCAAGCGTATGTTTTAGCTGTGTGGGTGGAAAATAATCGTATTCTATAGCGTAGCCGGGTCTAAAGAATTTTACATTCTCAAAGCCGTCACATTCCTTCAACGCCTTAAATTGCACGTCTTCCGGTAATGAAGTTGAAAATCCATTTACATAATACTCAACCGTGTTCCAGCCCTCAGGCTCTACAAATAACTGGTGCCTGTCCTTATCGGCAAATCTATTGATCTTATCTTCTATGGACGGGCAATACCTGGGCCCTATACTTTTAATTCTACCATTGAACATAGGCGACCTGTCGAAACCTTCCCTTAAGAGACCATGGACTTTCTCGGAAGTATAGGACATGTGGCATGCAAGCTGCTCTTTTAGAGGTTGCGTAATATCCAGATAGGAAAACTTCTGTGGATCTTCATCTCCTGGCTGTAGGATCATTTTGGAGAAATCAAGTGAGCGTCCATCCACTCTTGGTGGCGTTCCGGTTTTCATTCTCCCGGCATCAAACCCAAGATCAACGAGATCTTTGGTAATACCCGTTGCTGCTTTTTCACCGGCACGTCCTCCTCCAAATTGCTTCTCTCCTATATGTATCAAACCATTTAGAAATGTCCCATTTGTAAGCACAACTGTTTTAGCCTTTATCTCAAGACCAAGAGAAGTTTTTACCCCAACAATTCTATTTTCTTTTACCAACAACCCAGAAACCATCTCCTGATAGAAATCTAAATTTGGTGTTTGTTCTAGCATCGATCTCCACATCTCGGAAAAACGCATCCTATCACTCTGAACTCTCGGACTCCACATGGCCGGTCCTTTAGATTTGTTCAGCATTTTAAACTGAATAGCCGTTCTATCTGATATGATCCCGCTATATCCTCCTAATGCATCGATCTCTCTAACAATCTGACCTTTTGCAATTCCGCCCATGGCAGGGTTGCATGACATCTGACCAATATTTTGCAGATTCATTGTGATCAATAGGGTGCTCGAACCCATATTGGCAGCAGCAGCAGCAGCTTCAGATCCAGCGTGCCCCGCTCCAACAACTATAACATCATATTCCTTTTCAAACATTTTTACTCCTTGTTCCACGTGGAACATTATAAATTATAGAAAATAGTGTGCAAAGATAGTTAAATAACTATTAATCAGGGAGTTAAAGTCTTAAAAACCTGAATATCAAGCCCCTAGACAAAATTACGTGAAGCAAGCGCTGCGTTTTCCTTTGAACGCATTAATTCCTTTTCCTTTTCAGACTTATCCTTATACCCACATAAATGCAGGATTCCGTGGATAATCACACGATGTAATTCGTCTGTAAAGGAGACTTTGAAGTCATTGGCGTTTTCGCTTACTCTGTCTGTAGATATATAGATCTCTCCATGAAGTTCTTTTCCCAATGAATAATCAAAGCTAATAATGTCTGTGTAGGTGTCGTGGTCTAAATATTCCTGATTTAACCGTAGTAAAAACTCATCCCCACAAAAAACAAATGTAATCTCTCCTTCCTCACAACCTTCAGACGCGATCACGGTTTGAATCCAATCGTTTACTTCCTTTTCATCTTTTAAGGAAAAATCATTTTCAGAATAAAAACTAACCATTATTCTTCTTAAAATAAGACTGTACTTTCTCCTTAAATTCCGGCTTGAGAGGAAGTGCCTCCCGGTTCAGGATCTCGGTAGTATTAAAATACTTTTTTATTTCTTCCGGACTGAGACGTAGAGTATTCTGATACTTCGTCCTATTGGTCTCAGACTCCCTTCTGCTTTCCTGACCCTGTTCAAAATCTGCCTCGTCCAATTTCAATAATTCGTAATTTAAGTTCAACATTTGTTGCAGCGTTCTTTGATTAAATCCTTTATCCAACAATTGTTGCTCTATACCTTCCATTTTTCGTAAGATATCGCCTCCTTTTCCTTTTAAGCCTTCCTTGCTCAATCTGTCTTCCAATTGCTGTCGAAGTTGCTGTTGTTCTTTATAAATTTCGTACAGCAAGCCATTCATATCCTCATTTTCTCCTTCGCCGCCTTCACCATCACTATCGCCATTACCTCCGCCGTTGTTTCCTCCTTTACCGTCTCCGGATTTTCCGCCTTCTCCTCCTTGTTCGCCATCTCCCTTGCCGTCATTTCCCTCTTTCCCGTTTTCACCATTTTCACCTTCACCTTCTCCGCCTTCTTCACCTTCGCCTTCACCAGCCTTACCTGGTTTATCGCCCATTCCCTGCTGCATCTGTTCAGACAAACTTTCCTGTTTCTTTATAATATCCGGAAGCTGGAATCCCTGGCCTTGTCCCTGGCCTTGTCCTTGCCCCTCGCCTTGACCTTGTCCCTGACCCTGGCCCTGCATCATCATTTGGTTTTGCATTGTATTAAGCAGATCGCTAAGTAGATTTGCTAACTCGTTTGCTCCTGTCACACTATATTGCTGATTCGATATTCCCTGTCTCATCTGGTTCTCTGCCAGGCGCTCCAATGACTTGTCAATATTGTATTGCACCTCGGTGATGGACTGGTTAATAACTTCGCTAATCAATGGCTGCCGTAACGATAAGGCGAATAAACTATCGTCTATATGCTGGAAATTCAACTTTAAGTCATTTTGCACATTTAATTTCTTACCGAATACAGGATTGCCATAATCTGTGACTTTAAAGTCCTCCATGAGCGCTTCCTGCTCAAAAGAGAACACAACCAGATTATCCAGGATCTGCCGAAGCATTTCTACGTCTTCAGAAATGGTTTGCATTTGGCCCTGCATCATTTGAGCCTGCATCTGTTGCCCCATCTGCTTCATCTTCTGTCCGGCTTTTTTCTGACTTGGTTTCGCGCCTTGCTTATCTTGTTTCTGAAGACTTTCCGTGGCTTTTTGCTGCTCCTCGTCCACTTTCTTTTCACCCAACTTGTCCTGTGGAATATCCATGGGGGTTTTCAATCCTTCATTTTCCTTCTGCAACTCCTCCATTTCCTTTTTGTACTCATCGAACTTTTCATTAAGTTCTTCCTGTGCTTCCTTCGTGTTTTCGTCTTCAGGTTTGTCTGCTAGTTTTTCCTGTTCCTCTCCTAATTTATAGATCTCCTCAGCTAACTTCTCCGCCTTCTTTGTTACATAATATCGCTTGGTTAATTCCAGCAATTGTTCCAGGTTCTTTTCCTGGTTCTTATTTTGTTTTGCCAGTTTCTCCAGCTTTTCTGTAAGTTCCTCCTTTTCGATCTTTTCCTGCAATTTCTCCAGCTCTTCCAACAGCTTTTCATTCTCTTTCAGCCGCTCTTCATTTTCATCAAGCCTTTTTTCAAGCTGTTCTTTAAAGGGATCCTTTTCTTCATTTTCAGGCTGGAAATTCTCAAGATTCTCCTTCATTTCCTTGGAGAAGTTCTTCATCATTTCCTCCTGTTGTTTTTGGCGCTTTATAAAATTTTCAAGTTTTTTCTTGTCGTTCCAATTGAGTTCTTTTTTTTCTTTCTGAATCTTACTCAGTTCCTCCAATGTTTTATCCTGCTGCTTAAGTTCATCCAGCGTTTTATTAAGATCTTTTATGGTATTCTCCTGGTTCTGAAGCTGTTCGTTCTCGGCCTCGTCTTTTGTTAACTTCCGAAAGGAAAAAACACCACTTTTACTGGATTTAAAATTATGGATGGCATCATTGTCAAATACCTCAAAATAATACTCGTAAGCTACGCCCTCTTCCAGGAGCAATTCCCCTGGGAAGGTGTAAACAAATTGATCTACGGTTGTTTTGTTAAGCGGTAAAGGTGCCGTTTGTGCCTCTTCTTCTTCTCCAATGGGATAATAAACCAGACGTAAACGAGTAAGCCCGTAATCATCGCTAATCTGTCCCAGAAAATAAACTAGCTGAGTGTTAGTGGAGTCCTGCCTGGACTGTACTTCTATTTCGGGGTATTCATCCTTAATTACTCCAAGGGTGAAAGAAAGATTCTCGTATTCTTGTAAATTTTCGTTCGAGGTTGTAATTGCGTAATCCAGTTTTCGGTAAACCCTGCGATTTAACTCATATTGCTGTTCTGCGCCCGTACTATTTACCATTTCCGTTGTATTGAAGTCGAAAATTGTGTCCCTGGTCTTTAGGGCTACAGCCGACGTATTCAGGGTGTTCACCCGCCAGGAAACATTGGTTCCTTCAGGGATGGTAGCATTTCCTGTGCTCTTTAACACCTCGTCTTTCTTGCCTGTATAGGCGGGGTAATCCAGATACATCTCGAATGCCCGCATGGATGGGGTCTTAACCACAGCTATGTTATACTCTCTGGAGACAACCTTGTTTGCCTGCAACCTGAAGTCTATTGCTTCGGATGGCTGAAGGAAGGTATACTCAAAAAATCCCGGGGCTGTTTGTTGTAAATAGTAGGTTTCGTTATTATAACTAATGCTGGCATTTTCCGGGATCACTTCGCCTTCGGTCCTGATCTTAACGGTAAAGGGCTTGTTTTCTATCGCCTTAAGCTCATTATTAGATACGACAAATGAAAATGGAGCGGGTGGCTCATAGGCTGTGTCGTAGTTTACCACTCTTTCATAACTGCTGGAAAATATATCCTTATCACCCAACACGCTTATTAATATGAAGATCACTACAGGAATAGCAGCATATTTCAGGTATTTGGCATTTTTTCTGAAGTCGATCGCGCTTTTAAAAGGCACGGGCTGCAGCTGGGACGCTTTTTGGTCTATGCTCGCCATTAGTAATTCCGATTCCCGCTGATTTTGATTTAGCTGAATTACATTTAAAAGTTTATCACTAACCTGCGGAAAATGATTTCCAATGATCCTGGAGGCTTCTTCATGAGTAATCCCTTTCTGAAGATTAAACAATCGTGCCAGCGGAAAGGCAATAAAACGAAAGAAAAGGGCGGTTTCAACACCTACGAATAGCCAAAAGAGAACCGTTCTGCCTAATGGGTCCAGCCAAAGAAAATATTCTACAAGTAAAGTTATCAGAAAATATAGTAAGCCTATAGCAAAGAACAGTATCCCACCTTTAATAAGTTCGTTGGTGTAATACGTTCTGATGAATTGTTCCAGCTTCTGCTGAATTATACTAAATGTGCTCATTGCGCCTGCTTCCTAGATTCAGAAACTCCTAAAATACAATTTTATTCTGTTAAGAAAACCTCAAAAATCAATCCATAAAATCTGTAGGGTCGCGGTATGGATCTTTCTTCCGTAAAGGCTTCCATTTCTAAATCCCTATATTTTTAGTGATGCGTCGAGGAATTGCTGTGGAAATGCATCCATAGATTGTATCTTTGCAGGCAAATCGAGAAAAGACAATGGCTCAAAAAGTTCGTGTGCGTTTTGCTCCCAGTCCAACAGGACCTCTTCATATTGGTGGTGTAAGAACTGCTTTATTCAATTATTTATTTGCTAAAAAACATCAGGGTGATTTTATCCTTCGAATAGAAGATACAGATCAGAGTCGATATGTTGAAGGAGCAGAGGAATATATAGTAGATTCATTGCGCTGGCTTCAAATTCCTTTCGACGAAGGTCCGGGGACAAACGGTGCATACGGACCCTATCGCCAAAGCGAGCGCAAGCACCTGTATCAAGATTACGCCAACCAACTTATCGCCGAAAGAAAGGCATACTATGCTTTCGACACTTCAGAAGAGCTTAATCACCATAGAAAAGACCATGAAGCTAAGGGTAAAACCTTCATATACAATTGGCACAACAGGGAAAAGCTCAATAATTCCCTCACCTTAACTTCAGAAGAAACCCAAAAGAAAATTGCCTCAGGAGAGCCTTATGTAATTCGGTTTAAATCTCCAATGGGCGTAGAGTTGCATCTAAAGGATATTATAAGGGGCAACATCACTATAGACACCAATACTTTGGACGACAAGGTGTTGTTTAAAAGCGACGGTATGCCTACCTATCATTTGGCAAATATCGTAGACGATCATCTTATGGAGATCAGCCATGTGATTCGTGGTGAAGAGTGGCTGCCGTCCCTGGCTTTGCATCAAATGCTTTACGACGCCTTTGGTTGGAAGGCGCCTCAATTTGCCCATCTCCCCCTTATCATGAAGCCTGTTGGAAAAGGTAAGCTAAGCAAACGTGACGGTGAGAAACTAGGATTTCCGGTTTTTCCGCTGGAATGGAAACCAGACTCCGGAGAAACTTTCTCAGGTTATAGAGAAGAGGGCTACTTGCCCGAAGCCGTAGTTAACATGCTGGCATTGTTAGGATGGAATCCCGGTACAGAGCAGGAGATCTTTAGTTTACATGAATTAGTGGAAACTTTTAACCTGGAGAGGGTGCATAAGGGAGGGGCGAAATTCGATCCGGAGAAGACAAAATGGTTTCAGCATCATTACTTGCAGCAGTTGGATATGGATGTGTTAACAGCCCAATTTGTAGAGCAGGTTCTGCAGCCAAAAGATATTACCGCCGAAAAATTGGACGGCCTTGATGTTAAGAGGGTTGTATCGCTAATAAAGGAACGCGCAACTTTTATAGGCGATCTTTGGGAGCAGGGCAGTTTCTTTTTTAAGGCACCTTCAGGCTATGATGAGAAAGCATCAAAAAAAGCCTTTAAAGAGGAAAGCCCGGCGATCCTGACGAAAGTAACTGAGCTGCTGGACGAGGTTCAGGATTTTTCAGCTACCAGCATTTCAGAAAAAATTAAAGGGTGGATAAGCGAAAATGATATTGGGTTTGGGAAGGTAATGATGCCCTTGCGTTTAGCCCTGGTTGGAGAGATGAAAGGCCCGGATGTATTCGACATCATCGCAGTTCTCGGGAAAACAGAAAGTGTAAGCAGGATAAAAGCCGCAAAAGCTTTTATGGCTTAGAAATAAAAAACAGCGCCAAAGATGAGGGTGCTGCTATTCCCTTTAAAGTCGGTTTTTGGAAGCCCTTTATCGTTTAGGTTTTTAAGCATATTGGTAACTCCATACTGGTATTGTCCCCACAGCCTGAAACTCTCAAGCCCCGCGGTTAGACCTCCCATTACCCGAAAATTCACTTTAGAGATATCCTCGATCTGGTTGGCTCTTAAAATAAGATCATCATTATCCAGTATATAGTTTCCGTAGGTGTCTTCGTCTTTAAGTTTAAGCTTTCCGTTTACGTTGAGTACCGGGCCAAATTCCAGGCTTAGGTGGTGTTTCACTATGTTAAAGCTTCCCAGAAAATTGATCTGTACTGCCTGAAGGCTGTAATCCAAATATTCTTCAATGGGTTGAGGGTTAATTCCACCGGCGCTTACCGCTAAAATCTCGATATTATTGCTAAAAAAATTAATCCCGTAAATAAGATCAAAAGCCTCGTAAAATGAGCCTCGGGTTGTAAACCCTCCCATAAAGCCTTCACCTCGGCGCGTGGTGAGATCTGTTGTGTTAATATCGAACATCGTCATTCCCGCTTGCAGGCCAAGTCTGTTATAGCTGTCGAAATTTCGTTGAGCGTAAGTATTAAATATAAAAAGGAGGGTGAAAGTAACGAACGTGAGGTTTCTTAGACTCATAAAAAGGGTATCAAATTTGGGCAGTAAAAGTAGCTTTTAATTCGTATCTTCAACGGTGTTTTTAATTTAATATTTCAATTAATATGGGTGGTTTTTATTTATTCCTGATTCCATTTGGGATCTTTATGTTCTTTCTGTTGCTTTCATCATTATTTATCGTGAAACAGCAAACTGCTGCGCTCGTAGAAAATTTCGGTCGATTTAACAGCATACGAAATTCCGGGCTTCAGTTCAAGATCCCTATAGTTCAGCGGATCGCGGGCCGGGTGAACTTAAAGATTCAACAACTGGATGTCATGGTGGAGACCAAGACTAAGGACGATGTATTCGTTCGGCTTAAGATCTCCGTTCAGTTCCAGGTTATCAAAGAAAAGGTGTACGATGCTTTTTATAAACTTCAGAATCCACACGATCAAATAACATCTTATGTATTCGATGTGGTTAGAGCCGAAGTGCCAAAGATGAAATTGGACGATGTGTTCGAAAGAAAGGACGATATCGCCATCGCGGTAAAGCAGGAGCTCAACGAGGCTATGATCAATTATGGGTACGACATTATCAAGACTCTGGTAACCGACATAGATCCGGATGTACAGGTGAAAGCAGCTATGAACCGAATTAACGCTGCCGAACGCGAGAAAGTTGCTGCCGAATATGAAGCCGAAGCCGAACGTATAAAGATCGTGGCCAAGGCACGTGCAGAGGCCGAAAGTAAAAGATTACAGGGGCAGGGAATTGCAGACCAGCGTCGCGAGATCGCCCGTGGATTAGAAGAAAGTGTGGATGTGCTCAACAATGTTGGGATCAACTCCCAGGAGGCGTCTGCCTTGATCGTGGTAACTCAGCATTACGATACCTTGCAATCAATCGGTGAAGAAACTAACACCAACCTCATCCTGCTTCCTAATTCGCCTCAGGCTGGAAGCAATATGCTAAACGATATGATCGCGTCCTTCGTTGCGAGTAATCAAATTGGTGAAGAAATGAGAAAACGAAACGAATCCGATCCTAAGATGGGTAATCCTAAAAGAAGCAGGAAAAAACCTCCTTCTTCGGGTGATCCTGAAGTTGGATTCTAAAGACAACAACCCCGTTTATTCGGGGTTTTTTTATGCCCGTTTTTAAACGGTTTTGTTGTCTCCCCAGATCATTTCTCAATCCTGCCTGAAGGCAAAAAATATCTGTATTCCTTTTCTATTCCTCCACTCGGTTTTTTAATCTGATATGTGCTGTAATACTTGAATTTCAAAAATTCAGAACAGTTATTATGCCCTCTTTTCATGAAATCAGATCAAGACTGGGAATTCGATCTTGTATAGGTCTAAATTAATTCTACCTTCACAATCTGCGTCGTAGAACTCTCAGTTTCTAGCCCCCCTCTTAAACAAACTACTTATGAAAAATTTCAAGCTTTTTACTGCCTTAATAATGGGCATACTTTTAATGGGACAAGCCCACGCTAAAACAAATCCGTGTAACCTTAGTGAAAATTCCACTTGTGAGATCACGGAAACAGTCCCTAATGACAGTCCGGGAAAGGATTATGATTTTTCCAGTTTAAAACCTGGTGAAACGGCAGATATTCCCGGTTATGACGGTAATGGTAAAAAATTTATGTATCGTGTTACCAAGACCTCAAACGGAATAGATGTAGCGGTGTATACTAATTCATTGAAAGATGTTGATTCCAATACGGTTATCGCCTTCAAGGGCCCAAACGGGGAGGTTAATTCAACCACTGTTGGGCAAGTTTCGTCAAAACGCTGCGGCTGGCTGTGTGTACTGGCGCATGTCTTTTGCGTAAAGATTCATATTGGCCCTCCTGGGAACACCTGGGAATGGGATTGTGATACTACAAGTCAGAACTAAGCACATAGTCCATTTCAATATGTCTATAATTAGAAAAATAAGAGAAAGTATAATTACAAAATGGATCGTTTTGTATTATACTTTCTTTTTTATCCTGGGAAGCTATCTATTGCTTCAAGTCTTACTAACAACACTTCAATTCTTCTTTTTTGGCGACCCCAACCAGTCTGTAACCATTCAGGGGTTTTACGTTCATATAGACGATGTTCCGTATCAGATCTGGGATCTACCACAGTTTCATATTGCGATGATAGTGAGTGCAATCACGATCCTTGCGCTAATTTACTTCGTCCTTAGACTTTCGATTAAATCGGGGGTGTTTTCATATCTGGGGTTTGTGCCCATTAGAAGAAAAGACCGAATCTGGTTTCTTTACAGCTTTTTAATTTTAATAGGCGGAATTCTTCTAAGAGAATACGCTGATAACACTTCCAGTATACTTATAACAGCAAATGGTGCGACCCAAAAGATCCTGGTCATTCTTGGGTTGGGAATATTCGGGCCCTTGCTTGAAGAGGTGCTGTATCGCGGTTACTTACTCGGCAGAATGGACCAGATTTTAGCCAATAAACATAGATGGATAACGGTGGTGGTAACAGCTGCGCTCTTCTCCGCATTTCATTTTCAATACAATGTGTTCGAGCTATTATATATCTTCGGAATAGGAGCGTTTTTAGCTATTATGCGATTTAAGACCGGATCGATCTGGTTTCCTTTAATCTTCCATGTGACTGGGAATCTATACGCTGTGTTATGGCTGATATTATGACCCTGTATCCAGCTTTGCCCAGGAATCTCTTAAGGGAACTGTTCGGTTATAAACCAGATGTTCCGCAGTAGAATCGGGGTCCACAGTAAAATACCCCAGCCGCTGAAATTGAACCTTATCTTCCACCTTGAAGTCTTTTAGGGCAGGCTCTCCATAGGCCTCAACCACTTCCAGGGAATTGGGGTTAATAAATTCCATAAAGTCTTTATCCTTGTGTGTGTCTGGCGATGGATCTGTAAATAGCCTGTCGTAAAGACGCACTTCTATAGGTAAAGCGTGGGCCACAGAAACCCAATGCAGTGTTCCTTTTACTTTTCTCATGGAGGCTTCACTACCGCTACCGCTTTTACTTTCCGGATCGTAAGTACAATGGATCTCGGTAATATTTCCGTCGGCATCTTTCACCACGCTTTCTCCCATTATGATATAGGCGTTCTTTAAGCGAACTTCCTTACCAAGCGTAAGCCTGAAGTACTTTCGGTTAGCCTCTTCCTTAAAATCTTCTTGTTCGATATAAAGCTCCCTGGAAAATGGAACTTTCCGAGTACCCGCGCTTTCATCCTCCGGATTATTTTCTGCATCCAGCCATTCCGTCTTGTCTTCAGGATAGTTTGTTATAATTAACTTGACGGGGTTCAGAACGGCCATTACACGAGTTGCTTTTTTGTTCAGGTCTTCGCGCACATTAAATTCGAGGTGAGAAACATCGATGAGATTCTCCCTTTTACCAACACCTATGCTGTCGGCAAAATTTCTTATAGATTCCGGGGTATACCCTCGCCTTCTCAGGCCGGAAATTGTAGGCATCCTGGGATCGTCCCAGCCAGTTACCACCCCATCTTCAACCAGCCTGGCCAGTTTTCTCTTGCTCACAACTGTATGGCTTAGATTTCTTCTAGCAAATTCTCGCTGTTTTGGCCTTAGTTTACTTGATGCGTGTACCTGGTCCAGGAACCAATCGTATAATTCACGGTGAGGAAGGAATTCCAGCGTACAAAACGAGTGTGAGACCTGTTCTATATAATCGCTTTCACCGTGCGTCCAGTCGTACATAGGAAAGATCTTCCAATCTGTACCAGTTCGATGATGATGCTTATGAAGCACCCGATACATGACGGGGTCTCGCATCAACATATTTCCAGAGCTCATATCGATCTTAGCTCGCAGAACATGTTCGCCCTCGCCTACTTCACCATTTTTCATTTTCTCGAATAGCTCGAGGCTTTCTTCAACCGGCCGATTCCTGTATGGGCTTTCTACGCCTGGTTCGTTTGGTGTGCCTTTTTGCCTGGCTATTTCTTCCGAAGTTTGAGAATCAACATAGGCTTTTCCCTCTTTTATAAACTGAACAGCCCAGTCGTAAAGCTGCTGAAAATAATCGGAGGCGAATCGCTCTTCAGCCCACTCAAAACCCAGCCAATTAATGTCGCGCTTAATAGCATCTACATATTCCTGTTCTTCCTTTGCCGGGTTGGTGTCGTCGAAACGCAGATTCACCGGGGCTTTATATTTTTCACCCAGCCCAAAATTCAAACAAATAGCAGAGGCGTGCCCAATATGTAAGTAGCCATTGGGTTCGGGAGGAAAACGAAAGCGTAGTGAATCAACAGAATATCCGGATTCCAGGTCGTTTTCTATGATATGCTCAATAAAATTGAGAGGTTCTTCTTTAGACATAGTTAATTTTTTCAGCTTCTGAAAATTTCGATGAAGTTCCTGGTTATAAATCTTTTTCATCCAGGAAGGTGATTCTTCAAACAACAGGCAAAGGTAAAAAAAGTATCTTTGCCGAAAGCATTTTTAGATGAGTAGCATCAGATTAAAAAACATCCGCATATTTACAAATCATGGCTGCCTTACCGAAGAGGAAAAAATTGGCAGTGATTACCTGGTAAACCTAACAGTAAAGGCAGATCTTTCGAAGGCTGCCGCAAGTGATCACCTAAAAGACACGGTGGATTATGTACATCTAAATCGGATAGTAAAAGAACAAATGGCGATACGGTCTAAATTGCTTGAACATGTGGGGCAGCGAATCATCGACACTATTTTTAAAGAGCTTCCTAAAGTGAACTACGTGAAGGTGATGGTTTCAAAAGTTAACCCTCCTATTGGTGGTGATGT